>JAOZSC010000133.1 GCA_029939875.1 Desulfobacterales bacterium | reverse complement strand
CGGCGGTTCAACAGCAGATGATTGAATCCGGCGTGGCGGATCTGGGCAACCGCATTCCGGTGGAAGCCAGCAAAACGTTTAATAACACCGCATGCTGCCGGCGCCTGGTCGGCCCCAGTTTTTTAAATTACGCCCTTCATCTGAACACTCAGAAATTTCCCTTTGATAATGTCAAAATTCGCCAGGCGGTCTCCTATGCCGTCCCTTACAAGGACATGGTGGATATCGGCCTCGGCGGGCTCGGCCAGCAGGCGGTGGGCCCCATTCCATACGGGCAGTTCGGCCATGATGAAAACCTGCTTCAGTATTCCCGTAACCTGGCAAAAGCCAAAAAACTGATGGCCGCAGCCGGGTACCCGGACGGCATAAAAGAAAAAGTTGTTTATACCTACGCGGCGGGAAACCAGGTGGAAAAGGCTTTTTCCCCGCTGCTAAAGGAGGGGTTGGCCAGAATCGGTATCAATGTGGACATCCGCCCCATGATCTGGAATGCCCAGTGGGATTTAATGAAAGGTGGTGCCGCGAAAGCTCAGGACATGGCAGCGCTTCTGTGGTGGCCGACCTTCAGCGATCCTTACGATACGCTTTACAGCCTCTGGCATTCCGAAAAAAAGCCTTTTTTCAATTTTGCCTATTATAAGAATCCGGAATACGACAAGCTGATCGATACAGCCTATACCACTCCGGATGCCGATGCGGCCCGCAAGCTTTACGTCAAGGCCCAGAAAATACTGGTAACCGAGGCACCCTCCATTTACCTGTTCGACGTCCAGCTGCCCGTGTTCATGCGCAAGGAGTTGAAAGGGTATGTAATCAATCCAAGCTACCCGCGGGTGGCTTTTTTCTACCAGATGTATAAAGAATAAGGCTGCAGTGAAACCGGAGGCCACGGCAGCCCGCCGTGGCCTCCGGCGGTCTGAACACATACAACCCACGGATTCATAGGTGTTGCGAGCGCAATGATACGATTTACCGTCAGACGAATTTTATGGCTGGCTGTCGTCCTGCTGGGCCTGTGCGCCATCACGTTCGTGCTTTCCCGGATGGTGCCCGGCGACCCGGCCTCGCTTTACCTGGGACCCCGGGCCAAGCCCGAACAGATCCAACTGCTGCGGAGCCAGATGGGCCTGGACCGGCCGCTTTACGTCCAGTTTCTGTTTTACTTAAAGGATCTGTCCCATGGCAACCTGGGTGATTCCCTGCGTACACACCGGCCGGTTATCACCGGCATCCTGGATCACCTGCCGGCTTCTCTGGAATTGATGTTCAGCGCCATTTTCATTGCCCTTCTGATCGGAATTCCCCTGGGAGCCATATCAGCCCAAAAAGAAAATACGCTGGTCGATCATGCCAGCCGTCTGTTTTCGGTGGCCAATGCCTCGCTGCCGTCCTTCTGGCTGGCCATGATCGCCCAGATCATATTTTTCAAATGGCTGGGTCTTTTCCCGGTGGGCGGCCGCATTGACACCGTGGTGGGGCTGATCAATCCCGTTGAAAAAATCACCGGCTTTTATGTGATTGACGCTCTGGTGACCGGAAACTGGATTGCCCTGCAAAGTGCGCTGTCCCACCTAGTCCTGCCGGCGGTCACCCTGGCAACTTACTCCATCGGACTGATTACCCGCATGACCCGTTCGACGATGCTCGAGGTGCTGCGCGAGGACTACATCACCACCGCCCGGGCGGCGGGCATTGGCGAAAGAGAAATTCTTTTTGTCCAGGGATTGCGAAATGCCCTGGCACCGACTTTGACCACGGCCGGTCTGTGCTTTGCTTTCATGCTGACCGGCACGTTTTTCATCGAACTGATTTTTTTCTGGCCGGGACTGGGCAGCTATACAACCACGGCCATTTTTTCCAACGATTATCCCGTTATTATGGGGGTCACCATGCTGATGGCGGTTTTTTACGTGCTGGTGAACTTATTCGTCGACATGCTGATTGCCGTCGTCGATCCACGCATCCGACTGAGTTAGTGTCTATTCACGAACAGCATTTTATGGCCTGGAGCATGGATGCGGGTTAAGCAGGGTTTTTATGGATATTGTGTCAGACAACCATCGCTCATCGAGCAACAACCGGGATCTGTTCAGGGGGCTGCATCTGATTTTTAAAAATCCCCTGACCACCCTGGGGATGGGGATTCTTTTCATCCTGATGGTGGCGGCTCTTTTTGCACCGTACCTGGCACCTTATCCGGATCAGGGCCGCGGCCTTTCAAATCTAAGACAGCGGCTGGAGCCGCCCGGCGCTGACCACCTGCTGGGCACCGACAACCTGGGACGCGATATATTGAGCCGCATTATTTTTGGGGCCCGGATTTCGTTGCAGGCCTCGGTGGCGGTGATCCTGTTCGTGGTGATCATCGGGGTGCCCCTGGGGCTGGTCGCCGGCTATTTCGGAGGCAAAATCGATGATCTGATCATGCGCTTTGCCGATATGATTCTGGCGTTTCCCTCTTACCTGCTGGCCATCGCCATTGTGGCCTCGCTGGGACCCAGCCTTCTCAACGCGCTGATTGCCATTACCGTTCCCTGGTGGCCATGGTACACGCGGCTGATGCGCAGCCAGGTGATATCGCTCAAGGAGCTGCAGTTTGTGGAATCCGCCCGGGCCATCGGTGTTTCCCATTGGCGAATCATGTTTCGCCACATTTTGCCAAACTGCCTGTCGCCGATCATTGTCCAGGCCACCATGGATATGGGCTACATTATTCTGGCCATTGCCTCCCTGGGCTTTCTGGGCCTGGGCACCCAGCCGCCCACAGCCGACTGGGGCGTGATGGTGAGCAACGGGCGCGAATTTTTTATGACCCAGTGGTGGATTTCCACATTTTCCGGGGCGGCAATTTTTCTGACGGTCCTGGCCTTCAATCTGGTGGGCGATGGGATTCGCGAGGCACTGGATCCTAAGATACGATGGAGGTTTCAAAAAAATTAAAAAAAACAATTTAAGAATGTCATCTAATGCATTTGTACACCGTTTTTAACATTATTGATTAGACAGGATGAAAATTATACAAAATTGCGGGGCCAGTTGCTTTACGCCTTTAACAATTTAGATGTAGGTGTTTTATTCGAGAACCGATGATGACAATAGCTGCACATAAGCCGGTGCTGGCCATTGAGGATTTGCGGACCTATTTTCACACGCCGGAAGGAATTGCCCGGGCTGTCGACGGTGTCAGCTACTGCGTTTATCCGGGAGAAACCCTGGGCGTGGTGGGAGAATCGGGCTGCGGCAAGAGTGTGGCCGCCCTTTCCATTTTGCGGCTGATATCCATTCCGCCGGGTGAAATCGTCTCCGGTGAAATTTATTTTGAAGGGTGCAACCTGCTGGATCTGTCCATCAAGGAGATGCGCAGCATCCGGGGCAACCGGATTTCCATGATTTTCCAGGAACCCATGACATCCTTGAATCCGGTGTTTACCATCGGCTACCAGCTGTCAAAAGTGTTTACCCTGCACCGCAGACTGTCGGCCAGAGCCGCCCGGCAAAAAGCCGCGGATATGCTGGCGGCCTGCGAAATCTCCTCTCCGGCCAGGGTGATGAAGTCCTATCCCCACGAATTGAGCGGTGGCATGCGCCAGCGTGCCATGATCGCCATGGCCCTTGGGTGTAATCCGGCGGTGCTGATCGCCGATGAACCCACCACGGCGCTGGATGTGACCATTCAGGCACAGATCCTGGATCTCATGCTGCGGCTGAAAGAAAAATTTAAAATGGCCATGATCCTGATCACCCATGACCTGGGAGTTGTGGCCACCACCGCCCAGCGGGTGGTGGTGATGTATGCCGGGCAGAAAGTGGAGCAAGCCGAAGTGCTCACCCTGTTTGAACATCCGGCTCACCCTTATACCATGGCACTGATGCGCTCTATACCGGTTGCCGGCCAGCGTAAAAAATATTTGGCGGAAATCAAAGGTATGGTCCCGACGCCTTACGGTGAAATTTCCGGCTGCAAGTTTGCCGACCGGTGTCCCGAAAGCATCGCCGAGTGTCGGCAAGTCAAGCCGAAATTAACCGAAATCGAAAAAGGACACCTGGTTGCCTGTATTCGCCGAACATAAAATGCGTGAGCCACTGCTGGAAGTAAAGGATCTGGTAAAAAGCTTCACGCTGAAAAAAACAGGTTTTTTCCAGCCACCGCGCTTTGTTTATGCGGTCAGCGGCGTCAGCTTTTCTCTTGATAAGGGAAAGACGCTGGGGATGGTGGGCGAGTCCGGCTGTGGCAAGACCACCGCCGGCCGGGCTATTTTAAGGCTGGTCGAACCTACTTCGGGCGAGATCAACTTTGAAGGGCAAAATGTCGCTCGTTTTTCCGAGCACCGGCTAAAACAGTTTCGTCGCAACGCCCAGATGATTTTTCAGGATCCGTTTGCCTCTCTGAATCCGCGCATGACGGTCGCAGACATTGTCGGCGAGCCGCTGCTGGTCCATGGTATGGGGCCCAAAGGCGAGCGTGCCGACCGGGTGGCCGCCGTGCTGGAAAAAGTGGGGCTGGAACCGGCCTGCATGCGGCGCTTTCCCCATGAATTTTCCGGCGGCCAGCGCCAGCGCATTGGCATTGCCCGGGTGCTGACGTTGAATCCGGCCCTGATCATCGCCGATGAACCGGTATCCGCACTGGACGTTTCCATCCAGGCCCAGATCATCAACCTGATGGTCAGGCTGCAGGATGAACTGGGCCTGTCCTACCTGTTTATCTCCCATGACCTGGCCGTGGTGGAGCATATCTGCGAGCGGGTGGCGATCATGTACCTGGGAAAAATTGTCGAAATTGCCCCGGCCGAAAATATTTACCACCGGCCGCAGCATCCCTACACCCGTTCGCTGCTGTCGGCCATTCCGATTCCAGATCCCCGGAAAAAAATCGCGCGCACCCTGCTGCAGGGAGATCTTCCCAGCCCGGTCGACCCGCCGTCGGGCTGCACCTTTCGCACCCGCTGCCCCAAAGCACAAAAAATCTGCCGGGAGCAGGTGCCTGAAATGGTGGAGGTGGAGCCCGGGCACTTTGCAGCTTGTCACCTGTTGTAGCATCGGCAGCAGAACAGATCTCGATTTTATATTGATTTAATCTCTTTTGGGTTTAATTCCCCGCAGCGTGCTGCGGTAAAATCGGTTCAATCAACTTTCATAAAAACAGGTTGACCGGCATCAACAATGATGATTTTTAATACTACTGAATAGCGTAACAGATAGGAGAAATATCATGCATGGATTTTACGGCCGTATTTTAACAATTGACCTGAACAAGGCGCAATTTACTATTGATACCATCGGCAATGACGTTCTGGAAAGCTATCTGGGGGGCAAGGGCCTGGCGGCCCATTTGCTGGTGGCGCTCAACCCGCCGGGGGTGGATCCGCTGGCGCCGGAAAATCACCTGATTTTTGCCACCGGACCGCTGGGCGGTAGTACCGTCTGGGGTTCGTGCCGTTACGGGGTGTATACCAAAAGTCCGCTGACGGGGTTGTTCACCGAGTCTTATGCCGGCGGCAGAACACCGGATGCCGTCGATGCCGCCGGGTTTGACGCCGTGGTCATCTCCGGCTGCTGCAACATGCCGACGGTGCTGACGGTCCACCCGGAAGGCGTGGATTTTCATGACGCTGGCGACATCTGGGGCATGGAGACCTATGCGGCCGAAGACGCTGTCAAGCAGCGATTTGTCAAAGCCGAGTATCGCAAAAAAGGCGCGGTGGTTATCGGTCCGGCTGCGGAAAACGGGGTGCGCTTTGCGGTGATTGAAAACGACTACTGGCGCTCGGCCGGCCGCACCGGCGCGGGCACGGTGATGGGCGCCAAGAAGCTCAAAGGGATTCTTTTTACCGGCGACCGCAAGCGATCCCATTTTGATGCGGCGGCGGTCAAGGCGTTTTCCAAAAAGATCATGGCCGAATACAAGGACAGTCCGGCAGCCAATGCTTACCGCACCCTAGGAACTCCCATGCTGGTCAAGATGAACAATCTGGCCGGTGCGTTTCCCACCCGTTACTGGACCCGAGGGACCTATGATAATTGGGAAAAGATCAGTGCCGAGGCGCTGATTGAAAAGATGGCCCCTACCCCGCATGCCTGCGGCAAATGCTTTATGGCCTGCGGGCAGCTGGGCACCGTCAAAGCGGGACGTCACGCCGGGTTGAAAATTGAAGGGCCGGAGTATGAAACCATTTATGCTTTCGGCGGGCTATGCATGATCGACAGTATTGAAGAGATTGCCTATTTAAACGATATCTGCGACCGGCTGGGCATGGACACCATCACCGCGGGAAACCTGTGCGCTTTTACCATTGAAGCCGTCCGGCGGGGCAAAGTCGATTATAAAATCGATTACGGCGATGTGGACGGAATTTGCGATTTGCTGCAAAAAATTGCCCGCAGGCAAGGCATCGGGGAGGTGCTGGCCGAAGGAATCCGGCCAGCCGCCGCCCAATGGGGGCTGGAAGACATCGCCGTGCATGTCAAGGGGTTGGAGCCGGCCGGCTACGACCCCCGGGCGCTAAAGGGCATGGCCCTGGCCTATGCCACCTCGGATCGCGGAGCCTGCCACCTGCGCACCACTTTTTATAAACTGGAGCTTTCCGGGATGGTCCCGCCCGACAAGATCGAGGGCAAAGCCGAGCTTCTGATAGAAATGGAAGACCGCCTGACTATTTTCGATACCCTGGTGCTGTGCCGTTTTTACCGGGACTTTTACATCTGGGAGCCGCTGGCAGGTGTTGTCCGCGCCGTTACCGGCCTGGAAACGGGCGGGGCCGACCTAAAGAAAAAGGCGCACCGGATTGCGGACCTGGTTCGACAATTTAACTTGCGCGAAGGCATGCAGCCCGAAGATGAACGCCTGACAAAGGCCCTGCACCGGCCCCTGGCCGATACCGGCAAGGTGATCACCGAAGACGAACTGGAAAGTATGCTCGAGGATTACTACCGCCTGCACCATTGGGATGAGAAGGGTAAACCGATGAAATAATATCGCCCATAAATATAAGTGTATCCTTCAAAAGGAT
>JAOZSC010000001.1:4732-23687 GCA_029939875.1 Desulfobacterales bacterium | reverse complement strand
GTCTGTTTCAGGCGATGAATCAGCCGATCCAGGTCATCGTGCCCGTAAAATTCGATTTCGACCTTGCCTTTTTGGCCGTGTTTTTTGATGATCACCTTGGTGCCGAAATGCCGGGAGAGATCCTCCGCCAGGCCGTCAAGATGAATCTGCTCGGAGCGGTTGACGCTTACCCGCGGTTTTTTCTTTTCACCTTTCAAACGCCGGACAAGGGATTCGGTCTCCCGGACCGACAATCCCCTGGCGATAACCGCCCGCCAGGCAGCCAGTTGCTGGGCGGGGGCTTCGGCGCCCAGCAGGGCCCGGGCATGTCCCATGCTCAGTGTGCCTTCAGTGATGCTGTCCTTGATTTGGTCCGGCAGCTGACGCAGCCGCAGGAAATTGGCCACTGCCGATCGGCTTTTGCCCACCCGGGCAGCCGCCTGGTCCTGGGTCAGGTCGAGCTGAGTAATCAGCCGGTGATAGGCATCAGCTTCTTCAATGGGGTTGAGATTTTGCCGCTGGATGTTTTCCACCAGGGATATTTCCAACAGTTTGTCGTCCCCTACCTGTTTGACGATCACCGGAACCTGGGTCAGCCCGGCGCGTCTGGCTGATCGCAAACGCCTTTCACCTGCAATCAGTTCATAGCCGCTGTCGTCTTTTCGCACCAGCAGGGGCTGAAGCACCCCCTGGGTTTTGATCGATTCGGTCAGCTCGGACAGGTCCTGCTCGGAAAAAGCAAGACGGGGCTGAAAGGGGTTGGGACGGATAAGGTCGATATCACAGAAAAAATAGTCCCGATCCTTTTTATCCCGGGTTTCTATGGCCGGAATCAAGGCATCCAGCCCCTTTCCCAGGGCAATTTTTTTCCGTCTGGCCGGTGCGGCGCCGGCGGTTTTCAGGATCTTGTTTTTTTGCATGCTTCACCTCAGGCCTGCAGGATTTCCCGTGCCAGCTCGATATAGCTTCGAGCCCCGGTGGATGTGGCGTCATATAGCAGAATGGGTTTTCCAAAACTGGGTGCTTCGCTTAAGCGTATGTTTCTGGGCACGATGGTTTTAAATAGCAGATCCTGGAAATAATTTTCGGCCTCCTCGGCCACCTGGTATGATAAATTGGTGCGTCTGTCGAACATGGTCAACAGGATTCCGGAAATTTTCAGGGCCGGGTTGAGCGCCTGTCGGATGCGTTTAACGGTTTGTAAAAGCTGGCCGAGCCCTTCAAGGGCATAAAATTCACACTGCAACGGGATCAGCAGTGAATCGGCGGCGGTCAGGGCATTTACCGTCAGCAGGCTCAGTGACGGCGGACAATCCAGGATAATGTATTCAAATGCTCCATCCAGATCGGCCAGGATGTTTTTCAGCGTTTTTTCGCGGTCGGGGCTGGACATCATTTCAACTTCAAACCCGATCAATTCCACATTCGAAGGGATGACCTTCAGCATGGGAATGGCGCTGTCCATGACCAGGCTCTGGGCATTGGCCCGGCCGACCATACCGTGATACAGGGTTTTGTCCAGGGCCGAACTGTCAATGCCCATGCCCGAGGTGGCGTTTGCCTGGGGGTCGCAGTCCACCAGCAGGGTGCGCTTTTCGGACACGGCCAGCGACGCCGATAGATTGATGGCGGTCGTTGTCTTGCCGACCCCCCCTTTTTGGTTTGCAATGCAGATCACCTGTGCCATGGGTGCATGATCTATCACAAAATTTGATGTTTGAAAAGAGGATAAAAATGTGGCATTATGATAAACGCGTAAACCGATAAATTGACTATTGACTATTGACTATTTATGGATGTTATTTTTTTCTTTAACGATAACCGGTATGGCTGACAGAAAATATTTTATCAGTTGGTTCAGGGTAACCATGAAGCATTTTAAAAAGGCTATCGTCATGGCGGTGGCCGGCTTGGTTGTCGCCGGTTTTCTCTGCCCGCCGCAAGTCTTCAGCATCACCGTCGCAGAAGAAGAGGAAATGTCGCACAAGATGATGGGGATGATTTATCAGTATTTTGATATCATTGATGATCCGGAGATTGTCGGCTATGTCAACAAAGTAGGCCAACGCCTTCTGGCTGCGATGCCGCAGCAGCCGTTTCAGTACCATTTTCATGTGATCCGGCAGGAGGTTTACAATGCCTTCGCCACGCCGGCCGGCCATGTTTTTGTTTACAGCGGGCTGATAGAGGCCATGGATGAAGAAGAAGAGCTTGCGGGGATCCTGGGCCATGAAATCGCCCACGTTTACTGTCGCCATATTTCCCAGAAGATCGAACGCTCTAAAAAAATCGGGATTGCAACCCTGGCCGGCATGGCCGCCGGCATTCTGGTCGGTGCCGGGGGCGGCAGTCCGGAGGCGGCTGCGGCGATCACCCAGGGCTCGGCGGCCGCCGGGCAGTCCGTCGAACTTTCTTTCAGCCGCAGTGATGAAACACAGGCCGATCAATTCGGACTTAAATTCATCACCCAGGCGGGGTACAGTGCCAGCGGGCTGCTGAAAATATTAAAAAAAATACGCAGCAAAACCTGGTTTGGAACCAACGAGATCCCCACCTACCTGATGACCCACCCGGCGGTGGAGAACCGTATTGCCTATATCCAATCATGGCTTACAAGTTACAACAGCAGCCACAAATCCATTCCCCTGGTAAACCAGGACTATTTTAAGCGGATCCATACCCAAGTGGAAACCCGCTATGGCAACGAGGAGACGGTCTTCAGCAAGCTGAAGGACGAAGTGGCCAGAAATCCGAAAGATCCCATGGCGCATTACCGCTACGGGCTGATCCTGGCCCGGGAAGGAAGATGGCAGGAGGCCATTGAGCAGCTGCGAATCACCCTGACTAAAAAAGCTTTTGATCCATACGTGTTAAAAGACCTGGGGCGCATTTATTTTCTGGGCGGTCAGTACCAGAAGGCATTGAAAACCCTGGAAAATGTTCGCGCCATGATTCCCGATGATCCGGAATGCCTTTTTTACCTGGGCCGTACCCAACTGGAGCTTGAGCATTACCAGCAAGCCTCGGTGTTGTTGACCAAGGTTACCCAAAAGTTTCCCGGGTTTTCCGCGGCGTATTATTTTCTTGGGCAGAGCCTGGGAAAACTGGGCAGCCTGGGCGATGCCCATTATTATCTGGGAATTTTCTACCTGAAAAAAAGAGATCTGAAAACAGCCCGGGTGCAGCTGGAACAGGCCTTGAAGCATAGCCTGAATGGTGACAAGCGCCAGGAGGCTGAAAAATTACTGGCAAAAATCAGCGGGAAAAAACCAAAGGATGATGGCGGGTAGCAACTGAGATTGGGGGCAACAGCTTCAGCTGCGGTCGAAATGAGAAAACTGCATGGTAAACGTCCCCCGCCCCTGGGTGGCCGATCGCAGGGACGTTGAGTAGCCGAACATACGCGACAGGGCCACGGTGGCTTTGATCACCTGGGAGCCCATTTTATGGTCGACAGATTCGATTTTGCCGCCGCGCGCGTTCAGGTCCCCGATTACCTCTCCCATGAATGATTCCGGTATGAACACTTCCACATCCATGATGGGTTCCAGCAGAAAGGGGCCGGCTTTTGTCAGGGCTTCTTTGACGGCCATGGATGCGCTGACAGTGTAAGCCAGTTCGGTGCTGACCGAATCCTTGTGCAGGGCACCGGTCAGTCTGATTTCAACATCAACCACCGGATAGCCCATCAATGGGCCGCTTTCCAGTGAATCCACGGTGCCCTTTTGGGCGGCATCCAGAAACACCTGGGGCAGGTCCTGGGGAGAAATTTCAGACGCGTAACGGTTTCCCGTCCCCCGGGGCAACGGTGTCATGGACAGCGTGATTTGCCCGTAATGACGTTGTCCCGCAACTTCTTTGTCAAATACGGCCGATGCCTGGGCCGGTTCGGCAATGGTTTCCCGATAAACCACCTGGGGCTTGCCGACGTTGACATTGGTTTTAAATTCGCGCTGCATGCGGCTGGTAATAATTTCCAGGTGAAGTTCTCCCATCCCCGAAAGGATCGTCTGCCCGGTGTCTTCGTCATTGCGTACTCTCAGGGTCGGATCCTCGGTCATGAATTTTGCCAGGACCTCGTCCATTTTTTCCTGGTCTGCATGGGTCCTGGGTTCCACCGCCACCGAGATGACCGGCTCGTAAATATCTATATTTTCAAGTATAACAGGATGATCCGCAGAACACAGGGTCTCCCCGGTGGAAGAATCTTTTAGCCCCACAACACCAACAATGCTGCCCGCGCCCACCGAATCCACGCGTTCGCGTTTATTGGCATGCATTCGCAGTATACGGGCCAGTTTTTCCTTTTTGTCCAGCAGCGGGTTGTACACTTCGGCTCCGGCCTTCAGTGTTCCGCTATAGATCCGCACATATGAAAGCTTGCGGCCTTCTATCAAGGCCACTTTGAAAATCAGGGCCGCCAGCGGTGCAGAGTCTGTGGGTTTGCATTCGATGATTTGATCGGTTCTCGGATGGGTCCCCTTGATGGGAGGAATGTCTACCGGGCTTGGAAGTATTCCGGTGATGGCATCCAAAAGGGGTTGGATGCCTTTGTTTCGAAGGGCTGAACCGCACAGAACCGGGACCAGCTCCAGGTCGATGGTGGCTTTGCGAATTGCCGCCAGGATTTTTTCCGAATCGATGGGCAGCTCCGACAGGTAGGCCTCCATGATTTCATCATCGTGTTCGGCGGCCGTTTCGACGATTTTTTCGCGGTACGCTTCCGCCCGTTCGCGGTCGGCTGCGTCAATATCTGAAACGTGATAGGTGGCCCCCAGGGTTTCTTCATCCCAATGGATCTGCTGCATGTGGATCAGGTCGATAACAGCGGTAAAGTCTTCACCCTGTCCGACGGGTAGCTGCAGGATGAGTGCATTGGCGTTCAGGCGATCTTTCATCATTTCGACAGCCCCAAAAAAATCAGCACCGATGCGGTCCATCTTATTGATAAAGGCTATTTTGGGAACTCCGTACTTGTCGGCCTGATGCCAGACCGTTTCGGATTGCGGTTCCACACCCTCTACCGCGCTGAAAACGCCCACAGCCCCGTCGAGCACCCGCAGACTGCGTTCCACCTCGATCGTGAAATCCACGTGTCCCGGGGTGTCGATAATATGAATTTCGGTGTTTTCCCAACGGCAGGTGGTCACCGCCGAGGTAATCGTGATTCCGCGCTCCTGTTCATCGGCCATCCAGTCCATGACGGCTTCACCATCGTGTACCTCGCCGATTTTATGGGAGCGGCCGGTGTAGTACAGGATGCGCTCGGTAACGGTGGTTTTGCCCGCATCGATATGGGCAATAATGCCGATGTTTCTGATATGGTTGATTTTAATTTTGCGGCTCATCGTATCAACAGCATGTTGGCGGCAACGGAAGATTGAAGATCAACATGTCCGGCCAGCGTCGGCACCTCGGCACCGTCAATCAACAGTTTAACCGTTTTGATTTCAGAAATATTTAAAATCAATGAATTGACCACGGAATAAACGGTCAACAGTTCCGTATTGCACCCGCCGGGATGTTGGTCCCGAATCCTTGAGGATAAATCCACATAACAGCGTCCATTGGCAAGAACGTAAATGGCCTTTAGTTTTGTGCCGGCGGGTATGGTTCTCACCAGGGTTTTCTGAGGCCCGTTTATCAATGCCCTTACGATGGCAGCGGCAAAAGCGGCTGTGTCCGGCCCATGGAGTACCTTGCGCTGTTCGGCCGTTAAAAACGAATTGCTGTCATCGGTAAAATAAAGGTGCACTCTGGACGCTGTCGCCGGCGCCGTCTCGCCGGCAGGGTGATCAGTAACGCCTGCCGTTGCATATTTGGCATGGAGAGCTGCAAGCGCCAGGGTCACAGCACATGCGATTGCCAGCGATAAAATTAAGTGACTAAAGTGTGCTAAAGTGCCTAAAGTTAAGGTCCGCCTCCGGCGGAGCGATTTTATTAAAAGACAAAAGCAAGATCTCATCGTATATTCACATACTGAATTTTATGCCGGAAATACCCGGCTTTTATAAAAAAGACAGAGCGAAGCGATGCCATAACTTTAGTTTTTTGTATTTAACAAATTATCTTTGTCCCTTACCTATAGGGGCTGCTGGTGCCTCCCGTTCTGTGGGAGGTGCTCTTACTTTCGTATCTGTTGATATTTTACGTCACCTGTCGGAAAAAACCAATAAAAAAAGGTTAGCGGATACTAACCTTTTATTTACTGGTGGAGCTGAGGGGGATCGAACCCCTGACCTCATGACTGCCAGTCATGCGCTCTCCCAGCTGAGCTACAGCCCCGTAACGGAATAAAATTTCTACCAAATGCAACTGCGGGTGTCAACAGTTTTTTTGGACCATGCGATGCCCCGGTGTACCGGCAAATATTGCCATTGATGGCAGCTGCCGTGTTTTTTTCCCGGCCAGCTGTTGACAAATGTGTGCTAAGAAAATATCATAAAATATTTTAAGCTTCGGGACAGTTATTGCTGACAGGATCATATTTCACCACCCGAACAGGGGGGTGATAAAATGCCGATGGAACGGGAAACTGTATAGAAAGGAATCACATGCTCAGTTTAATGCGCAAACATGCAACCTCCTGGTTGATCAAGATTATTTTGGCAGCCATTGTGATCGTATTTGTACTCTGGGGGGTCGGCAGCTTTACCTCCCAGCGCTCGGGCCGGGTGGCCACTGTTAACGGCGAGAGCATTACCCTCGACGAATACCGTACAACATACAAACGTCTGATTGATCAGGTGCGGCGCAATTTCGGAAATAATTTAAATGACGAACTGATTGAACGCCTGCAACTGTCAAAAAAAGCACTGGATCAACTGGTGGACAAAAAACTTTTGTTGCAGGCGGCTGAAGAACTCGACCTGCGGATATCCGACGAAGAACTTTCACGCGCCATCAAGGGCATCCAGGCATTTCAGGTGGCCGGCGTGTTCAACAGCCGCCAATACCAGATTATTTTAGGCCGTAATAATCTGTCGCCTGAAGACTTTGAAGTCAGCCAGAGGGCCTTGATGCTGCTGGAAAAAGTCAACAATCTGATTACTGCCAGTGTAAAGGTGTCAGACCCGGAGGCGTTGCAGTGGTATAGGTGGAACAATGCCGGTGTTGATCTGGAGTTTGTTTTGTTTGCTGCTGACCGGTATAAGGATGTGACGGTTTCACAACAGGAAATTGAGGATTATTATAACACTCATAAAGAAACTTACAAAACCGAACCGAAAATAAAGGTTCGCTATGTGAAATTCGATCCGAACAGCTATGTTTCCGGAGTTAAAATCCCAGGCGATGAAATTCAGGAATATTATGATGACCACCCGGATGAATTTGAAACTCCCAAGACTGTCGAAGCGCGGCATATATTAATCAAGCTGGACCGGGATGCCGATCCTGAAAAGGTTGCCGAGGCGAAGACACGTATTGAAAAAATTCTGAAAATGGCCCGGGAAGGTCAGGATTTTTCGCAGTTGGCAAAAAAGTTTTCAGAAGGTCCGAGCAAGGACAGGGGCGGGTACCTGGGCAGTTTCAAGCGCGAGAGCATGGTCCAGCCTTTTGCCGACAAGGCTTTTTCCATGCAAGTCGGCGAAATCAGCGATCCGGTTCGCACGTCCTTTGGCTGGCATATCATTAAAGTTGAAAAGGTAAACGCGGCCGTCACAAAGTCGCTGGCCGACGCCCGCAGCGGGATCCGTAAAAAACTGGCGGGCAAGGCCGCCAAACGCCTGGCCTATGATGCCGCGGAGTCCGCTTACGATGCCACTTATGAGGGTGAAGACCTGGAGTCAGTTGCCCGGCAGCAAGGGGTGGCGATACTGACAACTGATTTTTTCTCCCGCCGGATACCGGCCAAAGGGACTGGCAAACCGGCGGCCTTTGCCAAAGCCGCTTTTGAGCTGCCCGAGGGCGAAATCAGTGAAATACAGGATTTTGGCGATGGTTACTATCTGTTGGAAGGCATTGAGAAAATGCCGGCCAGCATCCCCGAGCTGAAAATTGTTGAGGCCAAGGTGAAAGCCGACCTGATCAATGAGAAAAAGAACCAGCAGGCCAAGAAGAATGCGCAGGCTCTGCTGGACGCCCTTAAAAACGGCACTTCACTGCCAGCGGCCGCAAAACAGTTTGGGCAGACTCCGAAGGCCACCGGCTTTTTTAAACGCCGCGAGGCCATTCCCAATGTTGGCTATGAACCCGATATATCCCGGGTGGCCTTCGAGCTTTCCGATCACAAGCGGCTGCCATCGGAAGTCCTCAAGGGCCGCAAGGGCTATTATGTGATCCGGTTCAAGGCACGACAGGCACCTGCCGTAGATGCGTTTGCCAAAGAAAAGACGGAAATTGTCGCCAGGTTGCTGCAGCAAAAACAGGTAAAGGCAATGGACGCCTGGATCAAGCAGATGCGAAGCCGGAGTGAAATTGTTATTGAAGACAATTTTGCGAAAAATCAAGGTTAACACGGATCTCACATTCCGTGAGTCAAGAGGACGTCAGTACGCTTATCGTGAACTTATAAAGCGGGTGCAAATCCAGCCATGGCGGGATTTGCAAAACAGGAATCATCCATTGCGGAGGCCCCATGGTCGATCCTGAGAGACAAGACTCCGGAGGGCAGGCGTCAAATGGTCATATGACGAAAAAATGCCCGGAGTGCTATGCCTACATGTCGCTGGAGGCCCGTGTATGTCCGGCCTGCAAGAAAAAGGTCGGTGAGGTGGATGCGCTGGGATTTGCTAAAAAACCGTTCGACTGGCGAGGATACGTAATTGGCGCGCTTTGCATCACCGCATTTGTCGTTTTTATGTGGTGGGGATTTTTTCGGGAACAGCCCCCGGTTTTTTAATTTCTTTTCGGGTATAATTCCCCGCAGCTTGATGCGATAAAATAGATAAAACATTTGGATGATACCCCGCGGCTTGCCGCGGGGAGATTCATTTAGTTCTATCTAACACTTTAGTTTATTTCAGTATTCATCGCTGTCCTTATTTTTATCGGGGTCTTACTTTGCCAGCATGGCCCGCATCATGTCACCGGCATTTTCGGCATGGTCTGCAACGGAGCCGATAGTCTCGGCCAGTCGGATCATGTGGAAAACGGTGACCGCATCGGTGTCCATGTTCATCACTTTTTGCTTGATCGCATCTTCGACCTTGTCGGCATTGTGTTCCTGCTGGCGCAGGATATGAATACTGTTTTTAACCAGTCGGCGCTGTTTTTCGGAAAAGTTTTTAAAATATTTTCTGGCCTCCGCAACCATTTTGCACATTTCTTCCACCGGATTGAGGATTGCATCCACCAGCAAAAAAAAGTCTCTATGAAGTGCCGCCGGAATGCCGGGCTCGGAGCGGAATGAAATCCAGTCCAGGGCTTCTTCAACCGCGTCGAGCACCTTGTCCTGCTCGTGAAGGTATCGAAACAGCTCAAATTTGTCTACCGGCATCATTGTGCCCTTGGGCAGGTGTCCGCGGATGCGCCGTTTAATGGCGTCGGCTTCACTTTCCAGCTTGTCGACTTCGGCTCTGAATTCTTCAAAGGTCCGGCACTTATCGGTAATGTGGCACTCCATGGCCTGCTGAAAGGCTAAAGTACACTCCTTTACTTTTTCCGCATGTTCAAGCAACCCTTCAAACGGAGATGTCAAAAACATTGAAAGAAACGGTATGCGCATAATGTCCCCCTTAAACCCTGTTTACATCAACCCTGGGGTTCAGACAATGAGTTGTAATATCTTAAATATTATCATGCTGGTAACCGCGGCCGCCGGGACCGTGAGCACCCAGTAGATCATTATCTGAAACACGACGGCAAAATTGACTGCCTCGATTCCGCCGGCCAGGCCGACGCCCAGCACACCTCCTACGGCGGCATGGGTTGTTGAAACCGGCAGCCCCAGCTTGGAAGCCGCCAGAACCGTAGAGGCGGCAGCAAAATCGACGCAAAAGCCGCGCGTGTTGGTCAGGGTGGTAATCCTGGTTCCGATGGTGTGCATGACGCGATGTCCGGCCATGGCAATGCCACAGGAAATGCCGACACCACCAAACAGCAGCAAGAAAATCGGCACCGGTACTTTGGCGCCGACGCCGCCGGTTTTCACCAGAAAATAAATGACCGCCAGCGGTCCGATGGCATTGGCCACGTCATTGGCGCCCTGGGCCAGTGCGACATAGCAGGAAGTGCCGATCTGGATGCGCCGAAAAATTTCCTCCGTGCCGTTTTCGGTGTCGCTGTGAACAAAACGGCCCAGCAGTGACTTTCCGGCATAGCCTATGAATATCGCTATCATACATGCATACAGCAAGGCGGCCGGGGTTTCAATGGATAACTTTTTCCCCAGCGGGGTCTTAAACAGAAACGACAGTACGACGATGAACACGGCCAGCCCAATGAAGATCGGCGACAGCTTCAGTGCCCGAAAAAATGGGTTGCTTCTGGAGGTAATCATTTTGACGATGATTTTAAACATCACATAGGCGATAAACATGCTGAATACCGGAGATATGATCCAGCTTGCCACCACCGCGGCCAGTTTGCCCCATTGGATGACGGAAAAGCCCCCGGCAACGATGCCGAAGCCGATCATGGCGCCGACAATCGAGTGGGTGGTGGACACCGGCAGGGATTTCCAGGTTGCAAAACTCACCCACAGGGCGGCGGCCAGCAGGGCGGAAAGCGCACCGATCAGGGCCAGGTGAGGGTCGGCCAAGACCTGGGTCGACACGATTCCCTTACGGATAGTGTTGGTGACGTGTGAGCCCACGAAAACGGCACCGACGACATTTAAGATTCCGGCGATGAATATGGCCTGCCGGATGGTGATCGCCTTGGCACCCACCGCTGAGGCCATGGAATTGGCGACATCGTTTGCACCGATGTTCCAGGCCATGTAAAACCCGAAAATATAGCCGATAATCAGAACGTAATATTCAGGAGTCATTGCACAATAATTTCTGTGGTTAACTGGAAAGTTCCAGTTGAACACGTCCGATAGTTATCTCACCACGAAGAACACGAAGATCACGAAGACAGGATAGAATCTATTGACGGCCCTTCTTCGTGCCCTTCGTGGTTGAAACAGCTTAACTTGGGCTTTGTGCATCACCGTAATAATCTATCCTATTCCCAGAAGCCGGCCGTCTGTTTTTCCAGGATGTCGTCGGGAATCATATCGATAAAGCGCGACGGGCGGTTGAGCAGCACACCCAGGCTCCGGTCATAGACGCCATCCGGGTAGATGAAAGTGAGGTTTTCCCTGGCGCGGGTAGCCGCCACATACATCAGGCGCAGCTCTTCCTCCAGTTCCTGTTCCTTGTAAAGCGCGTGGGGCGAAGGAAAACGTCCGTCCAGCGCCCAGATGATAAACACGCTGTGCCACTCAAGGCCTTTGGCCGAATGGACCGTGGAAAGCACCAGGCGGTCCTGCTCGGCTGCATCGGCAGCCAGTGTGTCGCCGACGCTGGTATTGGGGGGCTCCAGCGCCATGTCGGTTAAAAAGTGATCTATGTCGCGGTAGCGTTCCATGATCGCCACGAGTTGCTCCAGGTCCTTGGCCCGCTTGGGATGGTCGTCGTAATTGTTTTTCAAGATTGGCAGGTAGTACTTGACGATGATCTCCCCCGTGCCGGCCAGCGACAGGTTTTGGTCGTCGATGCCGGCAAAAAGTTCCTGAAGCCGTTTGATCCCTGGTCCACGGATAACTTTGGACTTGGCCGTCAGCAGCCCGGTGGTGCCACGAGCTTGCTGCCGGACGGCCTCGTAGATTTTTTGGGCGGAGGCCGGCCCGATTTTTTCAATCAGCAAAAGAATGCGGTACCAGCTGATGCGGTCTTCGGGGTTGGCAATTACTCTTAGGTGCGCCAGCACGTCTTTAATGTGTGCAGATTCAACGAACTTGAAGCCGCCGACCTTGATAAACGGAATTTCTTCGCGGTTCAGTTCAATTTCAAGATCGAAGGAATGAAAGCTGGCGCGAAACAGAACTGCGATATGATTCAGGGCAACACCCTGGTGCTGGAGCTGCTTGATCCGGTCGACAATAAACAGCGATTGGCTGTTTTCATCCGAAGCATTTACCAGTACGGGCTTTACGAGACCGGATCGGCGGGTAAACAACTTTTTGGAATATTTTTCCCGGGCCTGTTCAATCATCAGATTGGTCAGGTCCAAAATCGGTTGCACACTACGGTAATTTTCTTCCAGGGTGATGATGCGGGTCTCGGAAAAAGTGTGGGGAAATTGCATGATATTTTTAAAATTGGCTCCCCTGAAGGCATAGATGCTCTGGGAATCATCGCCGACCACCATAATGTTGCGGTGCTGTCCGATGAGCCGGTACAATATGTCCGCCTGTATTTTATTGGTATCCTGGTATTCATCCACCATCACATACTGATAGGAGGAAGAAATGCGCTGGCGCACGTCGGGCCGGGTCGTCAGCAGCCGCCGCAAAAAGACGAGCAGGTCGTCAAAATCAACAAAATTATGTTGTCTTTTATGTTTCCGGTAGGCCTGGAAAATATCGTTCAGCGCTTCCACGTTGTCAGCCAGATGGGGATAGTCATCATAGACGACATCTTCGAGGGGAATGATTTTATTGATCGATCGGCTGAAAATGGCGGCAATCGTGCCTTTGCGCGGAAAAGAGCGCTGTGCGGGCTTGGCCGCGATTTCTTTCCGCAAAAGGCTGATCAAGGCTTCCGCATCCACCCGGTCGAGAATGGAAAATCGCGAATCGAGATCCAGCTGAGGGGCATATCGTCTCAGCATTGTGTTGGCAAAGGAATGAAACGTCCCGCCGGCCACTTTCGCGCAGCGGCTGTCGAGCAGCGACGATGCCCGCTGCAGCATTTGCTGGGCGGCTTTGCGGGTAAAGGTCAGCAGTAAAATTTGCGCCGGTGAAACGCCCATTTCGACCAGGCGGGCAACCCGGTAGGTAAGGGTGCGCGTCTTGCCGCTGCCGGCGCCGGCGATCACGAGCAGCGGGCCTTCGGTGGTCGTGACGGCCTCCAGTTGGGAGGCATTGAGATCGGCTTCGTACGGTATGCGAAATTTTCGCCGGCCAACAGATAGAGAAGATATTGGTTGCATGTCCACATCCGGTATGTTTTTGACCTGTCACGCAGTTTTGCGGATAAGTCGCTTGTGTATTTTCATATCGCCCGTAGTTTGTCAAGACCGCTCTTGACTTCAACTTTTGCAACGTTGCATAAACAACATGGCAAACAATATCTATATGGTCCGGTATTATACCCGCTATCACAATGAGGATACCATTTTGTATCCTATTTGGTGAATTCATCCGACTTCGCTCTTCGAGCTACGACGGGACAAGAAGGATGGAACCGTTTTTGCCATGTTCTTTACCCTTCGGGAAAGCCGGAGGATTTCAGATCCTGTGTTGTCAAGGGTTCGAAGTAAATGACTACGACTTCACCCTTGACGCCTGGGCTCTGAAGCCCTCCGACTTTTGCAATATTAAAGTTGATTATCACCTTTTTCTTCCATGCTATTGACTTTGTCGATAAAATGTATTAATGTTTTAGAAAGTTTAAGCGAAGAAAAAAAATGCAGTCATTGCACAGGGAGGAATTATCCATGCAGAAGTTACAAACACAGTTAAAAAATGTTTCCAAATCACTGGCCACGCTCTCCAAGCAGGTCGAGAGCATTTCAAAACAGTTAAAGAAGACGGCACCGGCCAAGAAGACGGCACCGGTCAAGAAGGCAGCACCGGCAAAGAAATCTCGACCGGCCAAGAAGGCGGCACCGGCAAGAAAACCTGCGGCCAAGAAGGCTTCGCCGGCAGGAGGCAAGACCGTGCTGGATTCGGTGCTTGAGGTCATCAAACGCAGCAAAAAGGGAGCGACCATCACCCAGTTGAAGGCCAGAACAAAACTGGAAGCCCGGCAGCTGAGCAATGCCCTTTACAAACTTGTCAAAAAGGGCCACATCCGTGCACATTCCCGCGGCCTGTATGTGAAAAAGTAATTTCTTTTTTCGGATCAGCCGAAATCATCGATGAAAAAGTCTTCAGTCCGCTCATCTAACGCGTGCGATTGAAGACTTTTTTATTGTAGGGGTTCAAAGTTGAATATTTAGCGCTATCCACAATCCACAATCCCAAATCCAAATTCCCTGTTGCCTAATGCCGATCGATTTGGTATGGAAATAAATTCATTTGCCATGTAGAAAGGACAATCCATGCCCAAGCAGGAAACCTCCGCGGATTTTTTCAGCAAAACATGGGACTTTTTTGCATCCGTCCGGTTGACCATCGTACTGCTCTTAACTCTGGCCGCCACATCGATTATCGGTACGCTGATTCCGCAAAATGAAGATCCAGCCGCCTATTTCAAGGCGTTCGGACAATTTTTGTATCGGCTGTTTAATATTCTCGGCCTTTATGATATGTACCACTCCTGGTGGTTTCAGATGCTGCTCATCTTGTTGACCACCAATATCATCGTCTGCTCGCTGGACAGAATTTCCGCCAACCGGCGCATATTGTTCGTGCGCCATCCCTCTTTTCGGCTCAACCGTTTTCGCAATATCAAAAACAAAGAGGAATTTGTGGTGGATGAAGACCCTGAACAGCTAAAGGCCAGTTGTCAGACTTTCATTGCCCGCCGGTTCCGGCACCACGCGATTGAAACCACCGACAATGGATTTGCGGTTTTCGGTGAAAAGGGCCGCTGGACCCGCTTCGGGGTCTACACGGTGCACCTGAGCGTGATCATTTTGTTAATCGGGGGGTTGGTGGGCTCAATTTTCGGTTTCGACGGGTTTGTCAATATTGCCGAGGGTGAAAGCGCCCGGGTCATACATCTGCGGAATACAAACAAGACAATTTCTCTTGATTTCGTTGTCCGTTGCGATGATTTCAACGTCAGTTTTTATGAGACCGGTGCTC
Source organism: Desulfobacterales bacterium (assembly GCA_029939875.1). Taxonomy (GTDB): domain Bacteria; phylum Desulfobacterota; class Desulfobacteria; order Desulfobacterales; family JAFDCJ01; genus JAFDCJ01. The sequence continues at coordinate 8,803 of JAOZSC010000001.1, read as the reverse complement.
CCAAAGAGTACCGGTCCAGCCTGACGATCCTGGAACAGGGCCGTGAAGTGCTGAAAAAAGACATCATTGTCAATGACCCCCTGCGATACAAGGGCATCAGCCTGTATCAGTCCAGCTATGGGAATCTCCCGTCGGATGAAGCGATACTGGGGTTTACCAGCCGCAAGACCGGTATGGTTTATCGCCGCAAAGCCGTCATCGGCCAGCCGGTGGTGTTGCCCGAAAAGCTGGGAACATTCGTGCTCAAGGAATACCGAAGTTCAGCCGATTTTAAAGGCCACAACATCGGTGAGGCCTTTATCGGCACCCTGACGCGCGAGGCAGGTTCTGCGGTGCAAATTATTCTGCCGTTGCGTTTTCCCAGCTTTGACAAGATGCGACGGGGCGATGTGACCATTGGAGTGATCGAACACCTGCCGCGGTTTTACACCGGGCTGCAGGTAAACAGGGATCCCGGCGTGGGAATCGTTTACACCGGCTTTATTTTGATGATTGTCGGCTGTTACGTTACGTTTTTTATGTCCCACCAGCAAATTTGTGTCGAGGTGGACAAACGCGGCACAACCACGCGGGTAACCGTCGCCGGGACCGCCAACAAGAACAAACTGGCCATGCAGGCCCGGGTTGCCAAGATAGCCCAACGCCTTGGCTCACAGGCCAGGCGGACCTGAGTCAACCGGAAACGGGTGGCGATGGATTTGCGCGTCGTTGCCAGGCCATGTCAACAAGGAAGAAATTATGAACAGTTCCAACATCCTATCCATTACAACCTTCGTGTACGGCCTGGCAGGTTTCAGTTATATCTTCGCCTGGGTCTTCAATAAACCGGTGGTCAGCAAGGTGGCAACCTGGGTGGCCGTCATCGGGCTGGCCGGCAACACCGCCGGCATCCTGATGCGCTGGATGGAATCCTACCAGATGGGTTACGGGCACGCACCGTTTTCAAATCTGTATGAATCACTGGCCTTTTTTTCCTGGACCATCGTGCTGCTCTACCTTTTCATCCAATTCAAATACGGCAACCGGATCATTGGCGCCTTTGTTACCCCCCTGGCCTTTCTGGCACTGGCCTATGCGTCGCTGTCTCCCAATATCAGTGACCGGATTCAGCCGTTGATCCCGGCGTTAAAAAGCAACTGGTTGATTGCCCACGTTATTGCCTGTTTTGTCGGTTACGGTGCTTTTGCCATTGCTTTCGGTATCAGCTGTATGTATCTCTTCAAGCAAAAAAAAACGAACCGGCAAAATTCACTGCTGAATTATCTGCCGGAAGCCGGCATCCTGGATGAGCTGAATCACCAGTTGATTATGTTTGGATTCCTGTTTCTGTCGGTCGGGATTATTACCGGCGCCGTCTGGGCGAATTCCGCCTGGGGAAGATACTGGGGCTGGGATCCCAAAGAAACCTGGTCGCTGATCACCTGGTTTATCTACGCTGTTGTACTGCATGCCAGAATGGTGCGAGGCTGGCGTGGAAAGCCCACTGCGATTCTCTCCATCGGCGGATTTGCGGCGGTGCTGTTCACCTATTTCGGCGTAAACCTGCTGCCGGGTCTGCACAGTTACGGTTCCTTCTAGCCGGTTTGATTTTTTCTTGACAAAAAATATTCGAATAGGGTAAACAACCGCAGGTTATTTATTACTGATGGGTACTCGATCGAGCCGCTTGTTCTTTTTACACGATAATTTGTCAACCCCAGCCTAACGGAGTGCTTATGAGTGCAGAGGATAAGGCGAACGAGGTTTCCGCAGACGCCCAGGTGCAAGAGCCAACCCCATCTTCCCCGGACAACGATGCATCGGCGTCGAGCGACAGCGCCGGGGGACCCATCACCCTGTTTTTTATTATTGGCCTGGCCGCCAGCCTGGTGCTCGGATGGGTCATTTTCCCACAGCTACTTTATTCCAAGAAAAAACAACCTGTTGATTTTAATCACAAGCTGCATATGGGTCTTGTTGACGAGGGCTGCCAGAGCTGCCACTTTTTTCGGGAAGACGGTACTTACTCCGGTGTTCCGAAACTGGCGCAGTGTATGGACTGCCACGAAGAAATGCAGGGGGACCATCCGGAAGAGGAGAAATTCGTCAACGAATATATGGCCAAAGACCTGGAAGTTCCCTGGTTGGTGTATGCCCGACAGCCGGACTGCGTGTTTTTTCCCCATGCCGCCCACGTCAAACTGGCCAAGATGGATTGTGTCACCTGCCACGGGAACATCGGCGAATCCGAAAACCTGCGGGTGTATGAGGCCAACTGGATCACCGGGTACAGCCGGGATATCTGGGGGAAAAATATTGCCGGTATCAAGCGCAATTCGTGGGATCGCATGAAAATGGACGATTGTTCCGAATGCCACCAGAAAAACAATGTCAACCAGGCAAGTGTTCAGACGCATAAAGGTGGATGTTTTGTCTGCCACAAATAGTAAATCAGCGGCCCAACCGGAGAACCGGAAGTTTGAAAAGCAGATTAACGGAACCACTAAACGGGGATAGTCTCCTGTCTTGTGGGGGGGAGAATCGATGAAAATAGACAGACGAAGTTTTTTGTCCTTCGTTATCGGCGGTGCCGCCGGCACGGCACTTTCACCGCTACCCTGGAAATTGATCGATGATTCTGCGATCTGGTCACAGAACTGGCCGTGGACACCGGTTCCGGAAAAAGGTGAAGCCACCTACGTCAACTCCGCCTGCACCCTGTGTCCGGGCGGCTGCGGTATTACCGTGCGCAAAATCGGTGACCGGGTTGTCAAGATCGAGGGGATGAAGGGCCACCCTGTCAATGACGGTGGAATCTGCGAACTGGGCACAGCGGGAACGCAACTGCTCTACAGTCCGACGCGGGTGAAAACACCGCTTAAAAAAGTCAATGGGAAATGGCGCCGCATCTCCTGGGAAGATGCTCTGGCCGAAATTGCCGAAAAGCTGGGGCAGTTGAGGTCCAACGGGTTATCGCACAGCGTTGCCTGCATCAGTGACACCGACCGGGGAACCGTTGCCGAGTTGTGGAACCGGTTTTTACGGGTGTATGGTTCACCGAATTTTATCCGCACACCTTCCATCCAGGACAATTATGAACAGGCCCTGTACATGACACAGGGCGTCCGGGCGATGCCCGGTTTTGACCTGAAAAATGCCGATTTTATCCTCAGCTTCGGCAGCGGTCTGATCGAAGGCTGGCAGTCGCCGGTATACATGTTCAGAGCCAAAAGTGCGCTGGTCGAAAAAAACGGAGAGATGAAACAGGTCGAGCCGCGCTTGTCCAAAACGGCTGCCAAATCCAGCCAGTGGCTGCCCATCACCCCCGGCACCGAAGGTGCCCTGGCTCTCGGGCTGTGCCACGTGATCATCAAGGAAAGACTGTACCATCGCGATTTTGTGGAAAATTATTCGGCTGGATTGACCGATCGCAAACGGATGGTTTTTGACGCCTACCCTCCGGAGCTGGTCTCTAAAATGACCGGCATCGATGCAGGTATCATCACCGCCCTGGCCAGGGAGTTTGCGCGGGCCCGCAAGCCCATCGCCATCTGCGGCCGGGGCAAGGGACAGGTCCCCGGTGGTTTGCAGGAGTTTTTGGCGGTTCATATGCTCAACGCACTGGTGGGCAATATCGGCCAACCGGGCGGCATCCAGGCCGTTGCTGAGCCCGACTACATCAACTGGCCCGAGCCGGAAATGGATGAGGTCGCCGCCGGCGGTTTTCAGCATGCCCGCCTTGACGGCGCCGGTGGCACCGACTACCCCCATGCGCGCTATCTGCTGAATCGACTGCCGGAAGTCATCAAGTCCAGCCAGCAGTCGCCGGTTCAGATGCTGTTTATCTGCGAGGCCAACCCGGCCTATTCCGCACAGGACAGCCAGTCCATGATCGAGGCCCTGGAGAAAATCCCCCTGGTGGTCAGCTTTTCATCTTTTATGGATGAGACCGCGGTCCATGCGGATTTGATCCTTCCCAACCACATCTACCTGGAACGGCTGGAGGATGTTCCTGCCGCCGCGGGATTTCCAAGACCCATCATCAGCCTCACCTGGCCGGTCATCGAGCCGCTGTACAACACCCGGCATGTC
>JAOZSC010000001.1:0-4722 GCA_029939875.1 Desulfobacterales bacterium | reverse complement strand
CATGTCGGCGATGTGATAATTCAACTGGCCAGAGCCATGGGCGGTGCCGTTGGAAACGCTTTTGCGTGGGACAGCTATGAAGCGTGCCTTGGACAAACCCTTGGCGACCGATGGGATGTACTGGTCGAACAGGGTTTCTGGGAAAATACCGACTTTTCGCAGGGGCGTTGGGCCGACGCATTTGAAACCGATTCATCAAAATTCGAATTTGCCGGCAGCCAGATCAATGCGTTGCCCGCATACAATCCGGTGAGCCCTCCCGGTGACGAATCCTTTTATCCATTGGTGCTGGTACCCTACGATTCCATGCGGCTTGCCAGCGGTTATATCGGCTCACCGCCGTTTTTGATAAAAGCCCTGGAGGCCACCATTTTAAAAGGCAATGACGTCCTGGTCGAAGTCAATCCAGCCACTGCCGCCAAATATGGGCTCAAAGACGGCCGTCAGGCCACGCTCAGCACCCCCCGGGGCAAAGCCGTGGTGAAAGTGCACGTGTTTGACGGCATCATGCCCGGTGTGATCGCCATTGCCAGGGGACTGGGGCACACGGCCTACGACAAATTTTTGGCGCACAAGGGCGCCAGCTACAATGCCCTCAGCGCGGTGGTCGAAGATCCGGCCACCGGTCTGGATGCGGCCTGGGGAATTCGGGCCAAGCTCGGCAAGGCCTAGTTCGATTGAACATTGAATATTGACGATTGAATATTGGAGGACTTCGGTCTTTTTTACCTTTAGTTCTTGCGTTTGCGTCGTTGTCATTAAATTGTACTTGGTTCGGCGCTTTTGAGACATTCTAAAGATCAAGCGACAATAGTAAATTGAAAATAATCAATTCAATGGGGTTCTGATGAAACACGAAAAAGCCAAAAAGTTCGGAATGGTCATTGATCTGGACAAATGCACCGGTTGCGGTACCTGTATGGTTGCCTGCATGGCCGAAAATAACGTGCCCTTTCGAGAAGATGACACCGATAAACTGATCAGTGTCGCCTGGATGCGTGTATACCGGTTAACCAATGGAAAACCGTTTCCACATACCGAAGAATGCTTTCTTCCCCGCCCGTGTATGCAGTGTGAGGGCCACGACGGTCATTCTCCCTGCGTTTCCGTGTGTCCGGCAACGGCCACCGACTATGATATGAGCACCGGGATTGTCAGCCAGATTTACACCCGCTGTTTCGGTTGCCGTTACTGCATGGCAGCCTGTCCGTACCATGTGCGACAATTTAACTGGTGGGATCCGCTGTGGCCGGAGAAAATGACGGAATCCCTGAATCCCGATGTCTCAGTTCGCATGCGCGGGGTGGTTGAAAAGTGCAGTTTTTGCATTCACCGTTATCAGACAGCCACGCAAAAGGCAAATTTGGAGGGCCGGCGGGAACTTGAGGAAGATGAATATCAAACCGCATGCACCCAGGCCTGTCCGGCGGGGGCGATCACCTTCGGCGATCTGAACAACCCCGGGCATGCCGTTCATCAAATGGTCAAACCGGATCCCAACCACGGGGGGCGGCCGAAAAATCCCAAGGCCTTCCGGCTGCTGGAGAGACTCGGAACAAATCCGAAAGTCTACTATCTTTCCAGCCGGAAATGGGTCCGGCGTGCCGGCGATAACTACATTCGGCAGGAAGGCAGTCAGAACCATTCCTAACGCCGGGCGTTTGAGCAAGAACAACCAAACATAGCGAGGAGCACAGAGCTTATGGATTCCGCATTGATTCCCAAAGGGGTAAAACGCTGCCCGACATGGCAATTTGTCTTGTGGATTGGGGCCGTCAGCGGCGTGCTGTTGTGGGGCGTTGTTGCCATGGTGCTGATCTATTTCAAGGGACTCAATCAAACCAATATGAACAATGCCTATGGGTTCGCATTGTGGATCTGGGCCGACCTGGCTGTCATCGCCCTGGGCGGCGGGGCCTTTTTTACCGGCTTTTTGCGATATCTGGTGGGCAAAGATGAACTGAAAAATATCGTTAATTATGCCGTGCTGGTCGGTTTTTGCTGCTATGTTTCGGCACTGATGATATTGGGCTTTGACATCGGTCAACCGCTCAGGGGATGGTTTATTTTCTGGCATGCCAATGTGCACTCCATGCTTACCGAGGTGGCGTTCTGCCTGTCTGCCTACCTGGGAGTTCTTACCATCGAGTATATTCCGCTGATACTGGAAAATCGCCAGATTAACAAAGTGCCTTTTTTTCACCACCTGGCTCACAACATGCATGAAATTATGGCTGTTTTTGCCGCCACCGGGGCCTTTCTGTCCTTTTTCCACCAGGGATCGTTAGGCGGGGTCCCCGGCGTTTTGTTTGCACGTCCCTTCGGGTACCGGACCGGCGTTTTTGTCTGGCCCTGGACCTTCTTTTTGTTCACCTGGTCGGCGGCTGCTTGCGGGCCGTGTTTTACCATTTTTATCACCAAGCTGACGGAAAAAATCGTCGGCAAGAAACTGGTGAAAGATAATGTCATCGAGCTGCTGGCGAAGATTTCCGGCTGGATGCTCACCGGGTACATCATTGCGAAAATCATCGATACGGTTTACTGGGCGACGGTGACAGCCCCGTCCAAGGGGTTCGCGTTTATGGATTTCTATACGAACAACCCGGGGTCCATTTACGGGATCTGGATCTTGATCGCGGAAATCGGAATATGTGGGGTTATTCCGGCCGCCATCCTGATTACCGACCGGGGCCGAAAAAGTAAGACCGCATTGTGGCTGGCTGTTTTGCTGGCGATAATTGGGGTCTGCCTGAATCGGTGGGTGATGGTTTTGCAGGTGCTGGCGGTACCGGTGCTGAGCTTTGAAAGCTGGTTCACGTATTTTCCGAGCTGGCAGGAGATTGCCACCACTATTTTGCCCGTGGCATTGGGCACCATCGTGGTATCGCTGTCCTATCGTTATTTGCCTGTATTTCCCCAGGAACGGGAGTTAAACCCGTATGAACCTGCCGCCGATGACGTCCTGGAGCCGGAAACGCAGGAGCTGGCGGAGGCGGAACTGAAACCGGCACAAGCCTAACCGCTCAAGGGCTCAGGGCCAAAATCGAATTACAGCTTTTATTGAGTGAACCCCAGAGAGAATATGCATAAGAACAAGGCGGACACGGGGTTTTCAAAAGAGAATTATCCTGAACGATGAACTTTGAACCTGTGAACGTTTAAAGGAGAAAGAAAATGTTTCCTTTTAGCTTTGAATGGATCTGGGATGCGGGACATATGGTTTTTATGGGCGGACTGTGGTATGCCCTGACGATTATGGGCCTGGGGGTCACCTACTGCATTATCAAAGCTGCTGTGGACGCGTCCGGGGAAAATGACGGAAACCATCATTAGGCCTCCGGCGCCGTCAGTTGCAAAAAAGCGCTTGTCCCCGGATTCAGTCAGGGGAGGGCGCTTTTTTTTATCTATCGGTAAAGCCCGGTCCCGTGTACGAGATCATAGATCATGAGCTCTGCTACGGATAAAATCTGTTGAGGATGAAAAAGCGAATCATACGAAGGCGGACAAGCATCAAATATCGAACAAGGAATATCGAATATCGAAGTAAGGAATTCTTTCGCGTTTATTTAACGCCGTGCTAAAGAGGGCCTAATGGATAAAATTATCATCGAAGGAGGGCATCGCCTGGAAGGGCAGGTGCGCATCAGCGGAGCGAAGAACGCTGCGCTGCCGATACTGATTTCTTCACTTTTAGCCGACGGGGTAAATGTTTACGCCAATGTGCCCGACCTGATGGACATTCACAGCACGGCCATGCTGTTGTCTCATCTCGGCGCGCGGGTGTCAACCGAAGCTCAAACGGTGAAAATTGATACCGGCGGTTTGATTCAGCCCGAGGCGCCTTACGACCTGGTCCGCAAGATGCGTGCTTCGATTCTGGTTCTCGGACCGCTGGTGACCCGGCTGGGAAAGGCCCGGGTGTCGCTGCCGGGAGGCTGTGCCATCGGCGCGCGCCCGATTAACCTGCATTTAAAAGGCCTGGCCGCTTTGGGGGCTTCCATTGAACTGAAGCACGGCTATGTCGAGGCATCGGCGCCCCGGCTGAAAGGGGCGGAAATCTATTTTGATGTCGTGACTGTGACCGGCACTGAAAATTTAATGATGGCCGCCGTTCTCGCTAAGGGCACCACCATGTTGCGCAATGTCGCCCGGGAGCCGGAAATCATCGCCCTGGCGGACACACTGACAAAAATGGGAGCCGATATCCAGGGAGCCGGAACGTCGGTTATTACCATCAAAGGCGTGTCTGATCTCAAACCGGTTACAACCACCATCATGCCGGATCGTATCGAAGCCGGCACTTTCATGGTGGCGGCCACCCTTACCCGGGGAGACATTACCCTGCTGGACTGTGAGCCGAATCATCTCGGGGCCCTGGTGGACAAGTTGCGCAAGGTAGGGGCTGAAATCGACATTTCCGACCGGACGGTGCATATCGCTAACAAAGGAGAAATTGCCAGCGTCGATATTAAAACCCAGCCGTACCCTGGATTTCCCACGGATATGCAGGCCCAGTTCATGGTGTTGATGAGCATTGCCAGGGGAACCAGCATGATTACCGAAACTATTTTTGAAAATCGCTTCATTCACGTCAGTGAACTTAAGCGTATGGGAGCGGATATTCAGGTTTCCGGCAATACCGCCATTGTCAGGGGGGCGTCTCGACTGTCCGCGGCCCCTGTGATGGCCACCGATCTGAGGGCCAGCGCTTCACTGATTCTG
>JAOZSC010000132.1 GCA_029939875.1 Desulfobacterales bacterium | reverse complement strand
TTTTGAAAGACCTGCAAAAGCGCTACGAAGAAACCCAGAAAAAATTGGAAGCGAGAGTTGAAAAAACCGTCAAGAAATTTTTAAAAAGCTCCAACGTGGTCACCGTTGATGAACTAAAAGCACTGAAAAAGGAGGTGCGGGAGCTGAAAAAAATGATTGGCAGCGAAAAGGAAAAATCATAGCTGCCATCCCGGGCCTGTAGAATCCATGCTGAGCATACGAAAGATCGGTGTCATCGGCCGGACCTATCGGCACCTGAACCGCTATCGGCAAATTTTAGGCGTCCTGTTCAAGTACGGCTTCGGTGACCTGCTGGAGCGGCTTAAAATTGAGCAGTACATTGAGGTCGGTCTGCAGATGATCTCACGCAAGCGGGCCGGCCGGGTGGAACGGCTCACCCGGCCGCAGCGGTTGAGAATTGCCTTTGAAGAGTTGGGGCCCACCTACATCAAGCTGGGCCAGGTGCTTTCAACCCGTCCGGACCTGATACCGGTTGACTTCATCCATGAGCTTGCCAAACTCCAGGACAAGGTCCCGCCAGTCCCCTTTTCCCAGATCCGCCGGGTGATCGAAACCGAGTTCAAAACAACGCCTGAAAAATTGTTTGAACACCTGGAGGAAACTCCCCAGGCATCGGCTTCCATCGGCCAGGTGCACCGTGCCGTGTTAAAAGACGGGGAAGCGGTGGCCGTTAAAATTCAACGCCCCCGCATTCGCAAAATCATCGAGGTCGATCTGGAGATCATGCTCCACCTGGCGACTCTGGCCGAGCGCCACATCGAGGAATTTTCCCTGCACCGCCCGGTTAAAATTGTCGAGGAATTTGCCCGCACCCTTGAAAAAGAAATGGACTACAAAATCGAGGCGACCAATATGGAGCGCATCGCGGGCCAGTCCCTGGACAACCTCTACATTTATATTCCAAAGTTGTTTCGGGAGGTTACCACGTCCCGCGTACTCACTGCAGAATTTGTCGAAGGCATCAAAATATCGGACATCGACCAGCTGGAAGCCGCAGGTCTGGATCGCAAACTCATTGCCACCCGGGGAGCGACCCTGGTCCTCAATCAAGTTTTCAACCATGGTTTTTTTCATGCCGATCCGCATCCGGGCAATATCTTTGTTCTGCCCGACAATGTCATCTGCCTGATCGACTTCGGCATGGTGGGAATGGTGGACCGGCGGACCCGGGAAGATTTCGTTGAACTGCTCGACAGTGTGGTTCACAAAAACGAGGTGCGGGCGGCCCAGGTGCTCCTGAAATTGACCGAGTGGGAAAAACAGCCGGATATGAGGATCTTTGAAAGAGCGGTGGCCGACTTTATCGGACGCAACCTTTACCAGCCTTTAAAGGAGATCGAAATCGGCAAACTGCTCCAGCAACTGCTGGAAACCGCCACCCGCTTCCGCCTGCGCATCCTTCCCGACATTTTTCTGATGCTCAAGGCCTTCACCGCGGTGGAAGGCGTCGGCCGGATGCTCGATCCGGAGTTTGACATGATTGCCGCGGCCACTCCCTTTATTAAAGAAGTGAAACTGGCGCGCTTCAAACCCGAACGGATGGCCGGTGATTTCATCGATCTGGTGTCCAAACTACTGCTATTCCTGCACCAGTTTCCCAAGGATCTGCTCGAACTGACAGGCCTGATCCGACAGCAGAAACTGACCCTGCGCATCGAGCACAAGGGCCTGGACACCATGCTTGCCGCCCACCATCAGATCAGCAACCGGATCTCTTTTTCCATTGTCATCGCTGCGCTGATCATCGGCTCGGCCCTGATTGTGATATCGAAAACGCCGCCGCTGGTCTACGGCATCTCGCTGATCGGAATCATCGGTTTTTTTGCCGCCGCCATTATGGGTATCTGGCTGCTGGTGGCCATACTCAGAAAAGGCAAATTGTAGCCTCAATTGAGTAAAACTCAATTGGTCCGTTGTCAGTTGTTCGTTGCTTATAGGGTGGCATAAAGCATGTATTTTTCCTCTCAAACACCTATCCGACGCAATAAAACCCATTTAAATCGACGTGAATGGGCCGGTGGATGGTGTTTTCTGGAAACCGGTATGATACTCTCCGGCTCCCTATTTTCGCAGTGTCCCTTGTTTGGGATGAATGGCAGGGGACGGATTCAATTTAGCACAAAATAGGGCCTCGTCCCAAACAAGGGACACGCTGCAAGGGCTTCATTTCATACCGGTTGGAAGAAAATATCATGCGCCGGACAATTCACACCTTCAATAAACTTCAGCCCAGCGCCACATCCAGGGTCATCATAACCGCAAAGCCGACCATGGCGCCCAGGGTGGCCACGTCGGTATTTTTATCCAGCTGGGCCTCGGGAATCAGTTCTTCGACCACCACGTAAATCATGGCACCGGCGGCAAAGGCCAGGGCGTAAGGCAGCAGCGGCTTTATCAGGATCACCGCCGCAGCGCCAAAAACGCCGGCAACGGGCTCTACGGCCCCGGACAGCTGCCCGTACCAGAAGCTTTTTAGCCGCGACAGGCCTTCGCGGCGCAGCGGAACGGCCACGGCAGTGCCTTCGGGAAAATTCTGGATACCGATGCCAAGGGCCAGTATCACCGCGCCGGCCAGGGTCGCCGAGGGGATATTGGATGCCACAGCGCCGAAAGCGACTCCCACGGCCAGTCCTTCCGGGATGTTGTGCAGCGTGATGGCCAGTACCAGCAGGATGCTGCGGTGCCAGCTGGTTTTGATGCCCTCGGCTTCTTCCATGGGAAATCCCAGGTGCAGGTGGGGTAGAATTTTATCCACCGTCCACAAAAACAGGCCGCCGATCAGAAAACCCGTAGTGGCGGGAACCCACGCCGGCAGGGCAGCCCCCTCGGACATCTCGATGGCCGGCGCCAGCAACGACCAGTAACTGGCGGCAATCATGACACCGGCGGCAAAACCCAGCATGGCGTCCAGTACCTTCTGGTTGATGGTCTTAAAAAAGAACACCAGCCCGGCGCCCAGCGTGGTCACCAGCCAGGTGAACAGCGTTGCGACCAGGGCCTGCCATACGGAATTCAAGGCAGTAAACCAGTCGACCATTACCCTTGCCCCTTTCTGTTTTCAGGTGATTTTTTTGCTTGCGCCTTCTTGCCACTATCCTGCTTTTAGCTGCCGGTCAGGCAAAAAGCAAGCTTAACGGTTTGGCAACCGTATAAAAAATAACTTCTCAAAAAGTTGGGGCGCTCTATTGACAGCAAGTTACCCTGACTTTTTGAGAACTTACTATAAAAATACGAAATAACTTGACTTCCTTTCCGATAATCTTATAGTTTTGCGCGCAACGGCAGTCAACTTTTTAAATTTTCGGTGAACTGGTGATGACACTTTACCTGTACAATTCGCTTAACCGGCGCAAAGAAAAATTTCACCCGATTCGCCCGGGCCAGGTCGGACTTTATACCTGCGGGCCGACGGTATACAATTTCGCGCATATCGGTAACCTGCGGACCTATATTTTCGAGGATATTTTAAAGCGCGTACTGCGCTACAACGGATACCGAGTCAAACACGTGATGAACATTACCGATGTCGGCCACCTGACCGGCGACCGGGACATGGGCGAAGACAAGATGGAAAAAGGCGCCCAGCGCGAGGGCAAGACCGCCTGGGAAATAGCGGCGTTTTACACCCAGGCATTTAAAAAAGACCTGGCGCGGCTGAATATCCTGGAGCCGGATATCTGGGTCAAGGCCACCGACACCATTGACGACCAGATCGCCCTGGTACAAATCCTGGAGGAAAAAGGATACTCCTACCGCACCGATGACGGGATTTATTTCGACACCTCAAAGTTCAAGGATTACACCAAGCTGTCCCACCAGGATCTCACTGCCCTGCAGGAAGGCGCCCGGGTGGAAAAAAATCCGCAGAAACGCAACCCCACCGATTTTGCCCTGTGGAAATTTTCACCTCTTGGGGTTCAGCGACAGATGCAGTGGGATTCGCCCTGGGGGGTCGGCTTTCCGGGCTGGCACATCGAATGCTCTGCCATGAGTATGAAATACCTGGGCGATCAGGTGGACATTCACTGCGGCGGCACCGACCACATCGATGTGCATCACACCAACGAAATCGCCCAGTCTGAAGCGGCCACCGGCAAAACCTTTTTTAATTTCTGGATCCACGGCGCATTTTTGATCATCGCCGGCGGTAAAAAAATGGCCAAAAGCGAGGGAAATTTTCTAACCCTTGACAATGCCTTTGTAAAACAGGGCCTCAATCCCCTTGTTTACCGCTTCGCATCCTTTCAAACCCACTACCGCAAGCCCATGGAATACAGCCGCGAAAGCATGCTGGCCGCGCGCAACGGTCTGCAGCATCTTAAGAACCAGGTCCGCCAGGTGGTCGGCGATGACGGCAAAGCGGACGGTCCAGTCAGTGAAGTGCACCGGGACAAATTCCTGGAAGCCGTCAATGACGACCTGAACATGCCCCGAGCGCTGGCCACCGTGCAGGAACTGTTAAAAAGCGACGTTACCCCGGCCGGCAAATATGCTACCATCCTGGATTTTGACCGCGTGCTCGGACTGGACCTGGATAAAGTCGAGGCCTGTGAGCAATTGCCGCCGGAAATCCAGGACCTGGTTAACCAGCGCCACACAGCCCGCAAGACAAAAGACTGGGCCGCCTCCGACCGGCTGCGCGATGAAATCCAGGCCCTGGGCTACAATGTCCATGACACGCCGCAGGGCATGAAGGTTATCAAAAAATAGTGCAAACAATGGCAGGCAGACAAAACCGGAAACAGGGCATCGCGTCGGGGTGGCGGCTTGCAGCAATAGCGCTTTCAGCGGTTATGGTGATTGTCGGCGCCTGGCTGTTTTTACCTGCCGATACCCGGGCCGGCGGCAGATTGCCTGTTTTTGTCAGCATCGTCCCCCAGAAATATTTCGTTGAAAAAATCGGCGGGCCGCTAGTGACGGTGACAGTAATGGTCAAACCGGGGGCCAGTCCCGCTACCTATGAACCCCGCCCTCGGAAGATGGCCCGGCTTTCGCGCACCGCACTCTATTTTGCCATCGGGGTGCCCTTTGAAAGCGTCTGGTTGAAAAAAATCGCGGCCGCCAATCCCGCCATGAAGGTCATTCACACCGAGGCGGGCATTAAAAAATTGCCCATGGATGCCGGGCTGCACGCAGGCGAAGCGCACCGCCGTGCAGGTCTTTTGGATCCTCATATCTGGCTCGCCCCGCCACTGGTAAAAGTCCAGGCACAGAACATTGTCAGAGCGCTGCAAGCCGTGGATCCGGACCATCGTTCCGTGTATGAAAGCAATTATCACCGGTTTGCAATTGAAATCGATGCCCTGCACACGGAGCTGAAACAACGATTTGCCGCCAAACAGGGGGACAACTTCATGGTCTTTCATCCCTCCTGGGGATATTTTGCCCATGCCTACGGTCTGAAACAGGTGGCCGTGGAAATCGAAGGCAAAAATCCCAAACCGGCTCAGCTCAAGAATTTGATCCAAAATGCAGCCACCCATCATATCCGGGTAATTTTCGTCCAACCGCAATTTTCGACCAAAACCGCCCGGTTAATTGCCGATGCCGTTGGGGCTCGGGTGCTTATCGCCGACCCCCTGGCGGAAAACTGGTCTGAAAACCTGCGAGCGGTGGCGGCCAAAATCGATATGGCGTTAGAATAGAAAATGAACGAAACGATAATAGCTATCAAAGATCTGTGGTTTTCCTACAACGGTCAACCCGTTCTGACAAATGTCAACCTGAGTATCACGCGCGGTGAATTCCTGGCCTTAATCGGCCCCAACGGCGGCGGCAAGACGACCCTGCTCAAGCTGATGCTCGGGCTGTTGGAGCCGGACCGGGGGAAAATCCTAATTTTCGGTGTCTCTCCCCGCCGGGCCGTGCGCCGCATCGGGTATGTGCCCCAGAATGTTCACATCAACAGGAGTTTTCCGATTTCAGTGCTCGACGTGGTGCTGATGGGGCGTCTGGGTATGGATAAGGGGCGCCTGCGGCATTCCCGGCTGCACCGGACGGCCGCCCGGCAGGCGCTGGAACGCCTGGAGATGTGGCCCTTTGCCCGCCGGCACATCGGTCAGCTCTCCGGCGGACAGCTGCAAAAAGTGTTTATTGCCCGGGCGCTGGTGACCGAACCCGAAATCCTGTTTTTAGATGAACCGACAGCCAGCGTGGATGCAAAGGGCCAGGGGGACCTTTACACCCTGTTAAAAGAGCTGAACGAGGCCATCACCATTATCCTGGTCAGCCATGACGTTATGGCGCTGTCACGCAATATCAAATCCGTGGCCTGTGTCAATCACGACCTGCTGTACCACGATGCCGCTGAGCTCACCGGGGAGATGCTGGATCTGGCCTACCACTGCCCGGTGGACATCATTGCCCACGGGCTGCCGCACCGGGTGCTGCCGACCCATGAGGATGGGTAGTTTATCAGGTTGACTCCCTGAATTCTCTTCTCCAACAAGACTGGAGAAGAACCAAATTTCATCATCATTTCAGACCACCCTGCATTTTGAGTGCAATATTATGATAGAAGCCCTGCAATTTGAATTTATGCGCAATGCCCTGTTGGCCGGCTTGCTGGTGAGCATTGCCTGCGGCGTCATTGGCACCCTGGTGGTGGTCAACCGGCTGGTGTTTCTGGCGGGAGGAATCGCCCATGCGACTTACGGCGGCATCGGGCTGGCGCTGTTTCTGGGAATACCTTACATTGCGGGCACCCTGGGCATTGCGCTGATTGCCGCCTTGATCATGGCCGTGGTGTCGTTAAAGGCCAAACATCGGGCCGATACGATCATCGGCGTGATCTGGGCCGTGGGGATGGCCGCGGGTATTATCCTGGTGGATTTAACGCCGGGCTACAATGTTGATTTGATGGGGTTTTTGTTCGGCGCCATCCTGACCGTTCCCCGTTCGGACCTGTGGCAGATGCTGGTCATCTGCATGGCACAGGTGGTAATCGTTGCCTATTACTACAATGACTTTCTGGCCATGTCCTACGACAGCGAATTCGCCCGCTTGAGAAGTATACCCGTGGGATGGCTTTATTTTCTGCTGCTGGGCATGATCGCCCTGTCGGTGGTCATCATCATCC
>JAOZSC010000131.1:6331-7121 GCA_029939875.1 Desulfobacterales bacterium | reverse complement strand
CAGAAATCCCGTCAAAACGGCACCTGTGGTGATGGCCCCCCCCACCAGGGCAATTCCCCCGCCAAATGAGCCCAGATCTCCAAAAAATCCGATCAGGGTCGGCGCCCCGCCGCCGCCGATCAAAAAGGCGAAGGGAACCGTGAGGGAAACCATAATGTTTCTCTGCTTGCTCGAGCTGACCATGGACAGCGCGGCCAGTCCGGCGGGGAAAAAGCAAACCGCCAGTAACGGTTGCACAAAAACAGCAACTTCCACCCACAACGAGGAGGCGAATCCGATAAACAGGGTCGTTGCACCGGTCAGCAAAAAAACCAGCCTTAACACCAGTTGGGGGCCGAAACGATCCGTCGCCCAACCACCTACCAGGGTCATTCCGACGCCTGCAACCCGGGACAGCGCTACCAGGGCATTCGCCCGACTGCGCAACATGCCGTGTTCGGCCACCAGGAAAATTGGCAGCATGGTGTAAACCCCCAGGGTACTGCTGATCCCCAGGCTGAACAAAATCACCAGTATCCAGAAGGACGGGTTGGATAAGATACCGCCATAAGAAGAATACCCGACGGATTGCCCGGAAAACTCCCCGCCCCTGCCAAAACGGGCAAATATCGCCCCCAGCAGCAATGCACCGACTCCGAGAACCATAAAAACCACGCGCCAGGAAAACCAGTGTAAAACGATTTCACAGATCAGCGGGGCGACCACAAAACTCAAGTTAGGCGCCAGTTCATGGATCCCGATGGCCTTTCCCCAGTGCCGGGAGTCAATAATACTGGTCAGGGTGGCAATC
>JAOZSC010000131.1:0-6321 GCA_029939875.1 Desulfobacterales bacterium | reverse complement strand
GGAATGTAAGGACCGGCAGCCATGCCCAGTGCGATTAACCCCAGGCGCATTCCCCACAGCCCTGAGCTGAAAGCGGTAAACAACAGCGCAATGCCGACTGCCAGACTGGAATAGATAATGGTTCGCTGATGGGTCAGTCGGGAGGCTATAAAACCTGAAGCCAGCAGGGTCGTAAAATAACCCAATGAAATCAGAAGAAAAAACGATCCGGCTTCAACATGGCTCAGGCCCAGGTCGGATTCCACCCGGGGCAGCATCGGCGCCAGGGTGATACGGGACAAAAAGTTTATGAAAAAAATGGAGGTCAGCAACAGCAACGGCCCCAGCTGGGACCGAAATGAAGGCATATCTTCACCGAAACGCTGTTGACTATCATTGTCTTCTGCACTGGGGAGATTAGTCATATCCTAAATTCACATATATTATTGTGTTTCCGGGTCTTTTTCATTTAACCCTGAACACAAATTTTTGGGCTGCTTCCGGCGAAGCCGGCATATATATTTTTTGTCTTTCTCTGCGCTCTCCGCGAGCTCTGCGGTGAACAAAAAAAGGCTCTGATTTAATTGCAAAGTTCGCAGAATTTCCTGGAACAACAGTCAACGACCACCGACCTTGTCGGTGGCTTAGCATTATAGTTAAAAATTATAAACTTCCAGCACCGGCGGTTCGCAGCGAACCTGCCCGATCACAGCGCGTTTCAGTCCGCCGGAGTTTCTTTTTGACAGTCGATGGATGATCTGCCGGCCAGCTTCCAGGTTGTGCGGCAGGTCCGCCTGGTTGAAAAAAGCGATATGTGTCATGCCGGCAGTCCCACCCTTGAAGATTCCCCTCTCATGGACCAGGACATCGGCGACCGCGTCCGGAGTGATCGACGAACCGCTTTGCCGACCGGTGATTAACGAAAACAACGCCGATCGGAAAACCCAGCGGTCCTGCAAGGGTTTGCCGACAACATTTAATCCCACAATCCCCACCAGCTGCCGGGTACAGGCCGCAATTACCGGCTCATGGTCAGCGGGAGCTTTTAACGGCCGACCTGCGGCCCCGTCAGCCTCGATGATTATCCACCGGAACAGGCCGGCATTCCAGATTTCTTCGATGAGTTGCGGTTGAAAACCGGCAAGCTTGCCGAGCGAGGCCAGTCTGCCGGCGGCAGCCGTGAAATGCCGATGCTGTGGCAGGAGCTTTTCTGCAGCATTCAGCAGTTCGACGGCGGAATCTGCCAGCACGACACGCGGGGTTTGATCCCTTGAAGGCTGAAAGATCTTGGTGGTGGTGGTGGTCAACACCGACTCGCCGGCCATTGACAGTTCATGGGCCAGTTGGAACATTAAACTGGTCTTTCCGCCTCCGCCAACCAGACTGATCACCCCGGTATCTTCCAGCAGCAATGCCTGGCGCAACGATGTCATTTAGTATATCCTTTGATAGACAGCATACATTCCTTCGATATTTAATATTCTCAGTTTCACTTCTTCTGACTAATTATACACCCTCAGGATGGCTTCCAGAACACCTCCCCCTACGGCCCGGGCCTTATCCGAAATCGTATAGCAATTGCGTTTTTGCCCCCGGGGATCGACATCTCCAATTTTCAAACCCTGGCTCACACGGTTGCCGGGCCGAATTAATCCGCGGATTACCCCGCCTATCAGGGCTCGTACAGGCGCGCCCCCCACGGAACCGATCATCTCCCCGGCTTTTACCTGCTCGCCGATACAGCGTTTGGTGAGAAATTGGCCGTCTGCCGGCGCCCGTAAAACCCGCTGCCCGGTAACACCGGCGATGGTCCCCGGTACGCCGGTGTTGGGCTCGGCAGGCCCGGCCGTAATGATTCGGCCCAGGTTATGTCCCCGGTTGGTTTCCACGACGAGGTGTACATCGTCGCCGGCGCTGAAACCGGGCCCCAAACCGATGACCAGAGAAGCCTCGTCGGTATGGGTGCCGAGATTTTTTTTCGCCAGAATGGCATCCACCACCACATCGGGCCGTATCGCATCAAGGGCCTTCCAGTCGGGATCCACCACTACCGCAATGTGATGATTCTGCCAGCAGCCCGGAACATCACCGGCGGTTTTAGCCAGTACGCTCGTGACGTTTTCGACCTCTTTTTGGCCCTCATGAACCGCTTCGCAAAAAGAGACCTCCCGCCGCACGGCCAGCGGATGGTCGGCTTCCAGCATGACGATTTTTTTGAAATTGGCCATGTAAAGCCGCCAGGCCACAGCACTGGCCATCTCCCCGGCCCCCTTGACCGCGATGATGATTTCATTGAGTTCTGACATTTGGCTTTCCCTTTCTTATTTTTACTTTCCGAATTCTTTCAGCCCCCCAGCTTTCCAGCCGCTTATGCCTTTCTCCCGGTCCTTTAACCTTTATCCTGGCGCCAGCGCCTACTTCAAAGGATTTCTTCCCTGCCGAAATCACGATCGGAGTTTTCCCGGGCCTGCTCATATTCCTGGATCCAAAGCTGAACGCGCTGCGAGCCGTATACCTTCTCCCAGCCGGCCAGAATTTTTTTTACAGGAACATCGGCGAAGCTCCCGTGGTCGTTTACATATTCCATGAACTGCTTCTTTTCAATGTTGTAGGGCTGAAAAACGGAATCTTCGTAACCGTTGAATTCCAGGGGGGCCACCCGGTGCCTTTTGCACAGCCCGACATTGAAAGCGGGGGTTGCCTTGACCCAGCGACCGTTGAGATAAAACTCGGTAAACCCGTGGTAGACAAAAATGTCAGAGCCTAAAAATTCGATCAGTTGCCGGGTGGCCAGGTGATTGCGAACATCGGCAAAGCCAACCCGCGAGGGGATGCCGCAAACCCTTCCTGCGGCACACAGCAGGGTTGCTTTGCCCACACAAAAGGCGCGCCCCTTTTTCAAAACATTGCTGGCGCGGTAATGTTCCGGGCGGTAAAACGGCAGATACGGATCATACCGGATATCGTCTCGTACGGCGTAATAAAGTGCTACAGCCTTTGCAACGGGATCTGTGTGGATCTCTTTTACAGCCGCCAGGGCATAATCGATAACAGCCTGATGGTCGCTGTCAATGATGGCCGTAGGCTTGAGGTAATCGTTAAATTCTGCATCCATACTGCACTCCTTATCACCTTTTGTACACTGTATACAAGCCATTATACCCATTCGTAAAAGCTTTGAGCGCCACAAGCGGAGTTAATCTCTTAAATAAAAGGTTGCGCTCGCCGGTCGAAGACATTAGTTTAGTTTATCAGGCAGTGGGTTAATAATTATTCTATAGCAAGGGAGGTTTCAATGGCATCCAAGGTATTGGTTATTATTTCAACGGCCGAAAAAGACAAGGCCCTGACCGGCCTGATGTATGCGGTCAACGCCCAAAAACACAAATGGGTGGAAGAATTAAAGGTCATATTTTTCGGCCCCTTTGAAAATCTGCTCACCCAGGATGCCCAGGTTGCTGAAGCTGTCTCGGGGCTGCTGAATTATGAAACGCCAGTGGCCTGCAAGTTTCTTTCCGACCGCGACGGCATCAGTGCCCAACTGGAATCCATGGGGATGACCGTGGATTATGTGGGTTCGCTGATTTCCGCCTACATTGAAGAAGGCTATGTCCCTCTGGTGTTCTAGCTATTGGCAATTTCATAGCCATCCACTATTCGTGGATGGGCAATAGCTATTCAGTGCTGGCACTGCGTTGCATCAGCGTGATGGATTTAACCTTATTGTCATACAGAGTTACCGACAAATGCCGACGATAAATTCCACAGCCGGCATCATTCTGGCAGCCGGCAGTTCGGTCAGGTTCGGCCGCACCAAGCAACTGCTGGAACTTAACGGCAAGTACCTTCTGGCCTACGTGCTGGAAACAGCCCTGGCCTCACAGCTGGACCCCCTGGTACTGGTCCTGGGACATGAACATCATAAAATTCAAATAGCCCTGGAAGCGTACCTGGCACATCCACGCCTTCAGGTTGTCATCAACCACCGCTACCGGGAAGGGCAAAGCACCTCTTTGAAGGCCGGACTGCGGGCCCTTGAACAGCACTGCCCGGCAGTCATGTTCCTGCTCGCCGACCAGCCCCTGCTCAAACCCGCCACCATCAATCACCTGCTGGAACGCTTCCACCATTGCGGCCAAGACATCTGCGTGCCGGTGTGCAATGGCCAAAAGCGCAGTCCGGCCATTTTCAACCGTGCGATGTATGACCAGCTGCTGGCCATTGAAGGAGACGTGGGAGGAAGAATAATTATCCAGGCCAATCCCGGACGGGTGCTGACCGTTGAGATGCAGGATCCATCGGATTTTGTTGATATTGATTGCGAAAAAGACTTTGAAAAATTTCAGAAAACAGTAGCGTCAGTGCATTGCGTTGGGTAAAAACAAAACGAGCTGGGGAAACAGGATGAGTATGATCATACTGACAATGCAGGCCAGCAGGAAAAACGAGACGCTTTTAAATATTGTCCCCAGTGCGACATCCGGGGCCAATGCCTTGACCACGTATATATTCACGCCCACCGGCGGCGTGATGGCCCCCATGGTGGTTACCATGGTCAGCAGGATAGAATACCAGATGGGATCGAATCCCAGTGCCACCCCCAGGGGGGAAAAGATGGGAATGGTGAGCACCAGAAAACCCAGTGAATCCATAAAACAGCCGCCCACCAGATAAATGACCAATACCAGACCTAAAATAACATATCGTGACACCGGCAGGCCCGCGGCAAAATCCGCCACCATGAATGGCAGCCGCGTAATGGCCAGAAAACGTCCAAAAATAATCGCACCGGCGACCAGCATCAATACCATGGATGAAATCTTCAGCGTTGCGTGAATGGAATCAAGCAAGCCCCTCCATGACATTCTGCCGATGCTTATCGTCACGAGAAGGGTGAAAAACACTCCCACCGCCCCGGCTTCGGTTGGTGTAAACAACCCCACGTACAGACCGCCGATCACAAGGATGAAAATCGCAAGGGCTTCGATTACCCCGCGCAGCGATTTCATTTTTTCTCTAAAACTGGTCCGCGGGCCGGCCGGGCCAAACTCCGGATAAAGCCGGCAGAGTAATAAAATGGTCACCACAAACAAAAGCCCTAAAACAACGGCGGGTATAATACCGGCCAGAAAAAGTTTGACAATGGACTGCTCCGTCTGCAGGCCAATGATGATCAGAACCACGCTGGGCGGCATCACGGTGCCCAGGGTCCCCCCCGTCACCACCGTACCGGTGCTCAGCCGGGTGTCATAATTGTATTTTTCCATCTGCGGCAGGGCCACCGCTCCCATGGTCGCCGCCGTGGCCGTGTTGGAACCGCAGATAGCGGCAAACAGCTCATCGGCTGCAATGGTGGCAATTGCCAGGCCGCCCCGCCAATGTCCGACCCAGTGATCTGCGGCGTCATACAACCGTTCGGCAATCCCGGCGTTAAAAGCAAGATAGCCCATGAAAATAAACAGTGGTATGACGGTCAGACCATATTTTGAAAAGGTCACCCACAGGTCCGCTGAAACCATGTTCAAAGCGGCATGGAAGGAAACCACGTGGGCGAATCCGAAAAAACCCACTACTGCCATGGCAAAACTCACGGGCATGCCCAAAAAAAACATGACAAAAAGAAGTACGGCGATGCCTATGAGTCCAACAATTGCCAGTTCCAATTAACGATCTCCGGGAGCGCTAAAAAACAATTTCAAAAATTGCACCAGCAACACCAGGGCGAGGAGAAAACAGCCCAGGGCCACCGCATAGGTGAACGGATAATAAATGACCCTCAAAGTTTCAGTAACTTCACCGGTCTCCCGGATTGTCGTCGCCCAGCGGGTAATCTGGTATCCGGCGAGAGAGAAAAATATCATGCAGATAAATGAATTGATCCCGTTTAGGGCCATCCGTATTTTGGGCGGGAATCGATTGACGAGGATATCCACCGAAATGTGAGCTTTGTCCAACTGGGTATAGCCAAGGGCAAATGCAGTGGTCACCGCCCCGAAAAATCCCATGAGCTCAAAGGTTCCCTTGATGGGTACCCAGACAAGACGCGAAAATATATTTGCGCAGGTTATCAAAATCATGGCCACCAGAAACACCCCGGCAAGCCCCATGAAGGCCCTGCTTAAAATCCGGCTGATTTTCTCCAGAACCTCCATCGCAAGCTCCTTAAACCTCAACGTTGCATAAACAACATGGCAAACAATATCTAATGGTCTGGTATTATTTCCGATATCACAATGAGCGCACCATTTTGAGGATATCCCATTTGGTGAATTCAAAGAATGGGGTCTTTTTTTGCCATGTTGTTTACCCTCCGGGAAAGCCGGAGGACTTCAGATCCTGTGT
>JAOZSC010000130.1 GCA_029939875.1 Desulfobacterales bacterium | reverse complement strand
AAAATCGCCAAGCCGCGCAATGTGTGGATCGTGCACGACATGCCCAAAACCCGCTCCGGGAAGATCATGCGCCGGGTTCTGGCCGCTCTATCCAACAATATGGATGTGGGCGATGTCAGCACCCTTGCCAATCCGGAGATCGTCGAAGAGATCAAAGCCATGGAGCATAAATAAGGGCCCCAATGCGTTCCGAGCCCGCCTGGAGGTGAAACCGGCATGGAAAGGAGGTGATGGACCCCACGCCGATGGTTTTTATCGGTTGCCGGCACCCGTTACCAGGCGGATCGACTGACGTTTAATAATTACACCGACAGCTACAAGGAGGGAATAAATGAGTGGAACTACCTGGGTTTATATCATGTTGGGTATTTATATCATTTACTGCTTCTACTGGGGATTGAAGGGCTATTTTACGGAAAAGACCGCTGCGGGATATGCCGTTGCCGGCAGATCCATCCCTTTTATCGCCTTTTTGATGGCGGCCACGGCGGCATCTTTTTCCGGCTGGACCTTCATCGGGCACCCCGGTTTAATCTGGCGTGATGGTCTGGCGTATGCGTTTGCGTCCTTTTACGTGCTGACCATCCCCATTACCGGAACCTTTTTCTCCAAGCGCACCTGGCTGCTGGGCAAACGCTACGGCTTCATCACGCCCGGTGATATGTACGCTTACTACTTTAACAATGAGCTGGTCCGCTGGCTGGTGGTGGTAACAGCATTTTTGTACGCCATGTTTTACTCGGCCGTACAGCTGATGGCCTCCGCCGCCCTGTTTCACGTCATCGCCGGCGTGCCGGTCACCTTCGGCGCTATCTTCATGGCCTTCATCGTCTGGTTTTATGTGGTCACCGGCGGCCTCAAAGCCAGCACCTGGGTCGGTGTCATCCAGTTCGTGCTACTGGTGGGTGGCATCATCCTGCTGGGCTATTACGTTATCACCTCGGATGCGATCGGTGGCTGGGCGGCTTTTTCACAGAAAGCCAACGCTCTGGATGCCAAATTGCTGAAAGTGCCGCGGCTGATCAATTTCGGCCTGGGAGGTGCCTCGGGCGAGTCGGCCTGGACGGCCGTGATGGTACTGACTTACATGTTTGCCCTGATGGGCATCCAGTGCTCGCCGGCTTTCACCATGTGGACCTTCGGTATCAAAAACCCCAAACCTCTGGCCTGGCAGCAAGCCTTCATGTCCACCTTCGTGGTGGGTTTCGCCCTGTTTTTCTTCACGGCTTTTCAGGGCATGGGTGCCAAGATTCTTGAGGTCGGTGGATATGCGGCCCTTCAAGGCGTCAATCAGGCCACCGTGGTACCGACTCTCATGAAAGAGTTTTTGCCACCATTTGTGCTCGGTCTCGTCTTCATGGGCGCCATTGCGGCCATTCATTCCACGGCCGCGCCTTACATTGGCACCGGCGGTTCCATCCTGCTGCGCGATGTTTACTGGCGTTATATTAAAAAGCAGGAAGCCGGTCATGCCGAGCAGATCTGGGTCAACCGTATTCTGGCCACCGTTGTGACCATCGCCGCCCTGGCGGTGGGCTTGACGTCCAAAGCAGCCCTGGTGATCCTGGGGGCGTTGGCAACCTCCTTCGGCTTCGTCATGTATGTGCTCCTGCTGGGGGTTATCTGGGGATTTCGCTTTCCATCGGTCGGCGCCGCCTTGGGGGTGCTGGCAGGTATGATCTCGGTTTTTCTGACTTACTACGTCTGGAAATACCCGCTGTCCATGCACTGCGCCTTCTGGGGCACTTTTATCGGCCTGGTGGTGGCGTATATTTGCAGGGGAATCGGCATCAAGGACAACGAGGAGACCGCCCGCAGGCAGGCGGATATCCGCCAGTGGCTTGACAGCGTGGATGCGCCCAGCGAAAACGGGCTCAAGTGGCGCGGCATCATGAAAGTCGTGGTGCCGGTGTGGTACTTTTTTGCCATCGGTCCGGCCTGTATGCTCGGCAACAGCGCCTTTTCGTTCGCCGGTTTTCCATCGCTGTGGTCCTGGCAGATCACCTGGTGGATTCTGGGGATCATCATGATGTGGGCTCTGTGCTTCAAGGCAGAAATGTCCACCACCACCGAAACCCAGATCGAACGGGCGGAAAAGGAAACCAACATCGTGGTCAAAGAGGCCTAACCGAACCTGTTATCGCAGGTGACCATAAGGAGACAAAACTATGAAATTAGAAGATGTATGGATGATTATCCTGGTGGTTTTCTCCATCCTGTTTACAGCATCGTTCGGATGGGGACTTTGGGGATAGACAATCAAGTAGATAAGATGTAAAATCCGGCCGGAGTGCCCTTTTAAGCCTCCGGCCGGATTCGATTTGAGCCCGACGAATTGCCACTTGAACGGCTGCACCGGCAGCTGGCGGTGCGGATAAAGGAGGATGCCGATGACAGACCCTTACGAAATTGCATTTAAGCGCTCGATCGAAGATCCCGACGCATTCTGGGCCGAGGCGGCGCAAGACTGCCACTGGTACAAACAGTGGGACAAGGTGCTCGACGATTCCAACCCGCCCTTTTACCGGTGGTTTACCGGCGGGCAAATCAATACCTGCTACAATGCCCTTGACTACCACATCGAAAACGGCCGGGGAGACCAGAATGCCCTGATTTACGACAGCCCGGTGACCGACACGATCAAAAAATACACCTACACCGAACTGCGGGACGAAACGGCTCTTTTTGCCGGAGCGCTGAAAGATCTCGGGGTGGAAAAGGGCGACCGGGTGCTGATCTATATGCCCATGATCGCCCAGGCCGCCATTGCCATGCTGGCCTGCGCCCGGATCGGGGCGGTGCATTCGGTGGTTTTCGGCGGTTTTGCCCCCAACGAACTGGCCACCCGCATCAACGACGCCAAACCGAAGGTGATCGTGTCGGCTTCCTGCGGCATCGAAGTGGCGCGGGTCATTGCCTACAAACCACTGCTGGACGAGGCCATCGAGATGTCCGCAGCCGATGCCCGCCCCCGGCACTGCATCATTTTTCAGCGTGCCGTGGAACCGGCTGAACTGATTGCCGGGCGTGATGTGGACTGGAACGATGCCATGGCTGCCGCCCAGCCGGCGGACTGTGTGCCGGTGGCGGCCACCGATCCGCTTTATATCCTGTATACTTCGGGGACCACTGGCGAGCCCAAGGGGGTCGTGCGCGACAACGGCGGCCACGTGGTGGCGTTGAAGTGGTCCATGAAGGCCGTTTACAACGTGGATGCCGGGGACGTGTACTGGGCTGCATCCGATGTCGGCTGGGTGGTGGGCCACTCATATATCGTCTACGCGCCGCTGTTTCGCGGGTGCACCACGATTTTGTTCGAGGGCAAACCCGTGGGGACTCCCGATGCCGGAGTTTTCTGGCGCGTGATTTCCGAACATAAAGTAAACTGCATGTTTACCGCTCCGACGGCTTTTCGGGCCATCAAGCGGGAAGATCCCAATGGAGAACTGATCAAGAATTACGATCTTTCCAGTTTCAAGGCCCTGTTTCTGGCCGGTGAACGCCTGGATCCGGACACGCTGAAATGGGCTGAAAACAAGCTGGGGATACCGGTCATCGATCACTGGTGGCAAACCGAAACCGGCTGGGCCATTTGCGCGGACTGCCTGGGAATCCAACAGCTGCCGATCAAAGAAGGCTCGCCCACCAAGCCGGCGCCGGGGTGGAACCTGCATGTGGTGGATCCTGACAACCAGCCGGTCAAAAGCGGCGAAATCGGGGCGCTGGTCGTCAAGCTGCCCCTGCCGCCGGGATCGCTCCCCACCCTGTGGAACAACGATCAGCGTTACATAGAGTCCTACCTGGAGGAATTTCCGGGATATTACAAGACGGCCGACGCCGGCTTCATCGATGAAGACGGCTACGTCTTTGTCATGACGCGCACCGATGACATCATCAATGTGGCCGGCCACCGGCTTTCCACCGGTGGCATGGAAGAAATCCTGGCGGATCATCCCGAGGTGGCCGAATGTGCGGTGCTCGGCGTTGAAGACGAACTCAAGGGCCAGGTGCCGGTGGGATTTCTGGTGCTCAATGCCGGGGTCAGCCGGGACCATGCTGAAATTATCAAGGAAGTCATCCAGATGGTGCGCGACCGCATCGGCCCGGTGGCCTCATTTAAAATCGCCACGGTGGTCAAAAGACTGCCGAAAACCCGCTCGGGGAAAATCCTGCGCGGTACGATCCAGAAAATTGCAGACAACAAGGAATACAAGATGCCGGCCACCATTGACGATCCGGCTACCCTGGGAGAAATGGAGGAAGCCCTGACCGGAATTGGATACGCCCGGGCGAAAAAATAGCAGGAAATCAACCGCTGCCCGGCACAGGCCTGAAACGCAGGCCGCCGGGCAGCCTCCCGGACGCCAGGAGAAAACAGCGTTATGCCGGAAACGATCCTGATCGTGGACGATGAACCGAGCATCGTTGCTCCGCTGCAGTTTTTAATGCAGCGCAATGGGTACCGGGTACTGGTGGCGCAAACCGGGGAACAGGCCCTGGAGGTCATCGCTGCGGAAAAACCGGAGGTGGTCCTGCTCGACATCATGCTGCCTGGAATAAGCGGTTTTGACGTCTGCCGCATGGTCCGCGAAGATCGGCAGTTGGATAAAACCCGGATTGTCCTGGTAACCGCCATGGGGCATCGGGTAAACATGGCCAAGGGGCTGGCCCTGGGCGCCGATGCCTATATCACCAAACCGTTTGCCAACGAGGCTATCGTATCCAAGGTAAAAGAGCTGCTGGATCACGCCGATGAGACTGACCAATAAATTCTGGCTGTTTGTCGCCGTCTCTATTTTCATCGTGCTGATTATGGTAGCGGTGATCGCCATCATGTTCTGGCAGCACCTGCCCGCCGACCAGCGGGTATCCCTGGGCACCATCATAAAAAATAATTTTACCTACTTTTTCGGCATCGGGCTGCTGTTTCTGGCAGCCATCGTCTTTTTGCTCGACGGCATATTAAACACCTACGTCATTCCCATCGCCAGGATCACTGAAGAAGCTTCCCTGGTTTACACGGTTAACCCCTCCCATCGCATCGCCCCCATGGGCGGCAGCGATATCGTCGCCCTGGTAAAAGCCATCAACGAGGGTGCCCGGCGCTATGAGGAGCTTAAACAATCCGTGGACCTCGCCGTGAGGCGGGCTAAACAACAGGTCGAAGAAGAAAAAGAGCTGCTGGCAGAACTGATGTCCGAGCTTCCGGTGGGGGTGGTCATCTGCAACCACCAGGGGCATATCCTGCTTTACAATAAGCAGGCGGTCCGGCTGCTGGTCGAAGACGGCAGCCGGGCGGAGACGGGCAACCACAACGGCAAGCGCCATTTTATCGGCCTGGGGCGCTCCATTAGCGATGTTATCGACGATAACCTCATCTCCCACGCCCTGGATGAAATCCTGTATAAACTTGAGCATGGGCAGTCTCCCGTGCTTTCGCATTTTGTGGTTACCAGCTGCGAAGAAGCTCTGCTGAGAGTCGAGGCGGCCCCTATTTTGAATCAGCAGCGCCAGTTTAACGGTTTTATCCTGCTGCTGCGCGATATTACCGTCCAACTGAAAGCCGACAGCCAGGCAACTTCCTTGCTGCAGTTCCTTTCACGATCGCTGCGTACTTCACTGGCCAGCATCCGGACAGCCATCGAGACCATTATCGAATTTCCGGACATGGCTGATGAGCAGCAGGAGCATTTTAAAAAAATTATCCACCAGGAGTCCGTCAATTTAAGCCGGGTGCTGGAGGAGACCGCCGATGATTATTCCCGCTATGTAAAGTCACACTGGCCGCTGGTCTCCGTCAGTGGTCATAATCTGGCCGAAACATTGCGCCGCAAGGCGGCGCAAAAGCTCGGCCTGCAGGTGGATGTCGACAGCGGACAGATGGAATGCTGGATCAAGATCGACAGTTACGCTTTTACACTGGCACTGCTTTTTTTACTGCGCCAGGTGCAACAGCGCATCGGTGCCGATCGGTTCAGTTTGCGGATGTCTTTGCAGGATTGTTTAACCAGCATTGATCTCATATGGTCCGGTGATCCCATTGAGCAGAACCAGATCCGGCAGTGGGAAAACGAGGTGCTGACCGTTGAGCGCGACAGCCTGCCGTTGACCCTGTCAGACGTAATATCCCACCACCAGGCGGAAATCTGGAGCTATTGTGATACCCGTAAAAATTGTTCTTACCTTCGCATTGTACTGCCCGCCGGCGATTCCTGCCAGCCCGAAACCGCCGGCGGGCTGACCATTTTGCCCGGCAGCCGGCCAGAGTATTTTGATTTTGACCTTTTCAACCAACCGGGTCAAACCCCGGATCTGGACAGCCGGTCGCTGGCCGAGCTGTCGTATACCGTTTTTGACACCGAGACCACCGGTCTAAACCCGAGGCAGGGAGACGAGATCATTTCCATTGGGGCGGTGCGCATCATTAACGGACGCTTGCTGCGTAACGAGTATTTTGATCAACTGGTCGATCCGCAGCGTCCCTTGCCCATCGAGTCGATCCCTGTCCACGGTATCCAGCCGGAAAAGCTCAAGGGGCAGCCGACCATCGAAACCGTGCTGCCGCATTTTCATCGTTTTGCCCGGGACACGATTCTGGTCGCCCACAACGCAGCTTTTGATATGCAGATGCTCAAAATGAAGGAAACCCGGACAGGGGTGAAGTTTATCAACCCTGTTCTGGATACCCTGCTGCTGTCCGCGGTGGTGCACCCGGTCCATCAGGACCACAGTATGGAGGCCATGGCCCGGCGCCTGGGCATTGTCATCGTGGACCGGCACACGGCCCTGGGGGATGCCCTGTCCACCGCCGAGCTTTTTTTAAAACTGATCCCCTTGCTGGCGGCCCAGGGTATTGTAACTTTTAAAGATGCGCGCCTGGTGTCCCAGAAGACTTACTATGCGCGGCTGAAATATTGATTAAGTTTCATAGAAACCAACCACTTCCAGTCGTGGATCCAGAGAGATTCTACCGATCCGGGGGTAAGCGATAAAATTAAGTGCCTAAAATGCCTAAAGTGCACTAAAGTGCCTAAAGTTAAGGTATTCTACCGATTTTAAAACAAATAGAAACTCAGGCGAAGTTGTTTTAGGATCATCTCCCGATTAGTTGAAGTTAATTAGGGCAAAAGTTCGAAATTAGCGGG
>JAOZSC010000129.1 GCA_029939875.1 Desulfobacterales bacterium | reverse complement strand
AACTCTGGCTGAAACAGCCGCTGATGGATTCCACCGTGGGCGATGAGCTGCTCGAAAAGTTTGAAAACTCGCACCCCCACATCGATCGTATGTGCAATCTGCAGGCCGCCATTGGATTGCGGCAACTCGACCATATTGACGCGTTTAATGAAGGGGCGCGGGAAAACGCCCGCATCCTGACGCAAAACATCGGGCAAGTGCCCGACATCCGGGTTCCGGATGCCGCGGCCGGCGACCATATTTACGTTTACTATCCCCTGACGGTGGAGCCGGCAAAACGCGATGATTTGCGCCATTACTTGCTCAAAAAAGGCTTTGACGCCAAGATCTCCGACATGTCAGACTGCACGGCACTCAAACCGTTTGCGGAAACCCGGGCTGCGGTAGGCAATCAAACCGGCACCCGCGAGGCCTCGATCCTGGAAATTTGTGTGTACCCGGTGATTGCGCGGCACCAGATGCGCCGGCTGGCAGATGCCATCCGCAGCTGGGCGGGACTGCCGCCTCGCGCTTGAAAAGAACTCAGGAGCCGAACCGCGTCATGACGCTGTTAAACAAAATCATCCTTGACCTGCAACCCGACGCCATTCGCAAAACGCTGCGGCTGCCGACGGATTACGACCCGAAAATACCGCAGCAGCTGGCCGACAGCTCCCGGGAGCTGATCGAGGCCCGGGCACTGTACACCATCGGCTATATTGAAGAAAAGCAGGCGGCCGCCGTGAAGATTTCAGGACAAGGCCTGCACAGCCAGGTGCTGCGCAAAAACCTGGATCGGATTCAGCGGGTTTTTCCCTTTGTGATTACCCTCGGCGCCCGGCTGGAAGAAAAAATACAGGCTGCCGATGATCTTTTGGACCAGTATTACCTGGATGCCGTTGGCAATATGGCCCTGGAGGAAGCTCGCCGCCATTTAAAGAAACACCTGCAAGCCCGCTTTGCCCTGAAAAAAATGTCGTTCATGGCACCGGGATCGCTGTCCGACTGGCCCCTGGAAGAGCAAAAGCCGCTGTTCAAACTGCTCGGCGACGTGGAAGCTGCCATCGGTGTCAAACTGACAGGCAATTTTTTAATGCTGCCGGTAAAGTCCATCTCCGGTATTTATTTCCCTGTGCAAACTTCCTTTTACAGCTGTCAACTGTGTCCCCGTCAGAAGTGCGAGGGCCGAAAAGCCCGCTATGATGAAAAACTGGCCAGAGAATATGGCATCGAAAAATAGAATACGTCCACCGACTCAAAACCCATGGGTCAACAATCCGGATTTGATGCCAACTTTTGAACCCCTGAACCCTTGAACGGCTGAACGGCGAAAACACCATGTCCCGTCGCTGGTTGATATTCGTTATTGCCTCATCTCTTTTTTTCCTGTCTCAGTTTTACCGGGTTTCCATTGCCGTGATCGCCCCGTTGCTGATAGAAGACCTGTCTCTCAACACCGAGGGGCTCGGCCTGATTTCGGCGTCTTTTTTTTACGCCTTTGCCTTTACCCAGATTCCCATCAGCCTGCTGCTTGACAAAGTTGGTGCCAGGAGCCTGATGACCACCCTGTCGATCATCGGGGTGATGGGGGCCATTATTTTCTCCTGGGCGGACGCCATGCCCATGGGGATCGCCGGCCGTATTTTGATGGGAGCCGGCATGGCCTGCAATTTGATGGGCACCTTCAAGCTTTTGACCCAGTGGTTCAAGCCCCGGATCTTTGCCACCCTCATCGGAGTGGTCATCGCCATCGGAACAGTGGGAAACATGGTGGCGACAACCCCCCTGGTGCTTTTGGTGCAGCACCTGGGATGGCGGGTCAGCTTTCAACTCATTGCCACCATCAATCTTATTTTAGCCCTGGTGTTTTATTTCGTGGCCCGTGACCGCCCCGCGCAAAACGGCGCGGATGGCCATCCCCCGCATGCCATCATCCCGCTGCAGCAGGCATTTGGCAACCTGCGGCTTCTTTTACAGCAAAAAGACTACTGGATCATCTCCGTAAGCACGCTTGTGCGCTACGGTGTTTTCGCCGCCTTCCAGGCCCTTTGGGCCGGACCATTTTTAATGGAGGCCATGGGCTATTCCCCGGTGACCGCGGGCAATCTCATCCTGCTTTTGAATTTTGCAATTATTCTTGGGGCCCCGTTCTGGGGAGCACTGTCCGACAGGGTGTTCAAAACCCGCAAAGCCATCATTATCACCGGCCTGACGGGCACAGCGCTGACCATCGTCGCCCTGGTGGCCGCTACGCCGGCAACCCCGCTTGCCGTTGTCAGCCTGATGTTTTTCTGCTTTGGGTTTTTCAATGCCACCGGGGCGCTGATGTATCCGCACATCAAGGAGCAGATGCCCGCGGACATGTCCGGTCTGGCCATGACGGGCATTAATTTTTTCAACATGATCGGTCCGGCCATTTTCCTCCAGGGGCTTGCAACCCTGATGCAAACCCTTTACCCCCAAGCATCCCGGGGTGTCGAAGCCTTCAATGCCGCTTTCATCCTTTGCCTGATCTGCCTGATCGGCGCGGCCGGGCTTTACGCCTTTGCCAGGGAAAAATGATCGTGTCCAGCCACGCTGGCAATCCGTCATCATCAAGAACCGTGATCGGTTGCTGTAGACAGTGGCGGTTTGGAAAATTACTTCTGAGGCACAATCTCAGCGCGGATATTTTCAGGATGGTAAAATTTTTGCAGCACAACCACTATCACCAGTAACGCCAGGCCAACCAGATCAGCCCAGTAGGCGGGCCAGAATAGTCCGGCTGCGGCCAGCCAGAGCAGCAGGGTCTCGGTCCAGGTGGCCGGCCGAAGAAAATAGCGCTCCAGCGCGGAGGCAAACGCCACCAGGCCCAGGGTGGTGGTCATCATGGTCAAAGCCACCGGCCAGTTGAGAAGTTGGTAGTCTTTACCGATCCCCAGCAGTGGACGATAGGCCATGATAAGCGGGATGATGTAAAGCCCCTTTGCCAGTTTCCAGGAAGTAAAGGCGGTTCGCATGGGATTGGCGCCTGCCACGCCGGCGCCGGCAAAACTGGCCAGGCTCACCGGTGGGGTGACGTTGGCATCCTGGGAATACCAGAACACGATCATGTGAGCCACCAGCAGGGGAACCCCCATGTCCATCAGGGCGGGTCCGGCCAGGGTGGCCAGCACAATGTAACTGGCGGTTACCGGCAGCCCCATGCCGAGCACCAGCGAGGCGGCGCCGATCAGCAAAATGGCCAGCGCCTTGATGCCGAAGCTCAAATCCAGCACCAGGCTTGAAAACTTGAGCCCCATGCCGGTCAGCGTCACCATGCCCACGATGACCCCTGCCGCGGCACAGGCAATGGAAACCATCAGCGCGTTGACAGCGCCTTTTTCCAGGGCGCCGACAATCATTTTCAATTCCCGCCAACCAAAGGCCGCCAGGCTTTCGGCAGATGTGGAGCCGGCTGTGCGCCGGGTTCGCCGCACCGTCCAGCGTACGCTGTCGGCCGCCAGGCTGGCAGCCAGGGTGCTCATAACGGCCACAAAACCGGCCATCATCGGCGAGTAGTTGGCCACCAGAACATAAATCAGAATCCCCACCGGAATGATAAAATGCAGCCCTTCGCGTACCGTGTCCCAGATGCGGGGCAGGTTTTCCCGGGGCTGCCCCTTGAGGCCGAACTTGCGGGCCTCATAATGCACGAAAAACAATACGGTGATGTAATACATGATGGCCGGTGCCAGGGCCACCTTGATGATGGTCAGGTAGCTCGTATTGGTAAATTCGGCCATTAAAAAGGCGCCGGCTCCCATGATGGGCGGCATCAGCTGCCCGCCAGTGGAAGCGGCCGCTTCGATGGCCCCGGCCACGTGGGGCCGGTAGCCGACTTTTTTCATCATCGGGATGGTAAAAGATCCGGTGGCCACCACGTTGCCCACGGCCGAGCCCGAAACCGATCCCATGAACCCTGAAGCCACCACCGCGGTTTTGGCCGGACCGCCGGAAAAGCGGCCGGTCAGCGCATAGGCTATCTCGATAAAAAAGTTGCCCCCTCCGGTGGATTCCAGAAAGGCACCAAAGAGCACGAAAACAAAGACAAAGGTGGCGGCCACGCCCAGGGGCAGCCCAAAAACACCTTCGGTGGTCAGCCACAGGGTGGTGGCAATCCTCTCAATGCTGTATCCCTTGTGGATGATCAACTCGGGCATATAGGAACCAAAATAGGCATACAACACGGCCGTCGCACAAATGCCGGTCATAACCAGGCCGATCACCCGGCGGCAGGCCTCCATCACCAGAAGACTGCCGATGATGCTCACCACCAGATCGGCAGGCAGCCAGTCGCCCTGCCGTTCGAAGATGGCCGTCAGATTACTGCAGATGTAATAGGTACAATAAACCGATGCCAGAACCAGGGTCCAGTCAAGCACAACCCAGAAGTTCAGACGGTCTTTGCGCGCCGCCTTAAAAGGGGGCTTGAGCAGAAATGTCAGACTCAATATAGCGCCCAGGTGAATAGAACGCTGCACCAGGGCAGTCAAAGCAGCAATGCCCGCTGTATAAAGCTGGTAAAGACTTAAAGTCACTGCCAGTACCATCACCACCCGGGCAGTGGTCGCCACCAGGGCCGGGTTGCGGCCCTGGGAGATAGCTTTTTTTTCTGTGCTCGGACTGTCAGGCATGTTGTTTTCAGGCATCAGTTGCTCCCGGCGACCGGTGTGGCCGGGTGGGGGAAAACACGGCGCCACAAGCAGTAGAACAGGCTCACCGGACAGGCTGAAAATTGCACCGCCACATGGGGAGCCACGGCGGACAGGTTCTTGCGAAAACCGCGCCAGATCACCGTGTGATCAACCCCGGGGCTTCCGATCCGCAAAATAAAATCGCCCGTGGGCATGTGCATATCCTCGATGACTTCGTAGGGCCCCCGCCGGACCATGCGACCCACCCCCGGCATACGGCCCATGCCGGCGCCGAATTTCAAATACCGCTCCTCTTCAATATAGATATGCCCCTTTTTATCCAGGCTGTGCACTTCCCAGATCGGGGCGTTTTCCACCGAATGATAATAATGCAGTGTAAAACGCTCGCCCGGCTGCATGGGCAGCACCAGCAGCGGTGCTGCGCCGGTTACCGGCACGGCCCGCAGTTCCAGGCCCCCGGGAACCAGCAGGGCGGCCACAAGAAGGAGTGCCACACAGCCGCCGGCGACAAAAACAAACCGGCGGCTGTGTCTGATCCGGCTGTCCATATCTATCTAGGGCATCAGCCTAGCGGGAACGGCCACACCCGTTTCCTTCAGGTACTTTATGGTGCCCGGATGCAAGGGGATGGGCGAGTACTTGACTGCATTTTCCGGCGTGGTGTAGGAAGCCGAAGGATGTATTTTGAGCAAGTACCCCTGATGTTCGTAAAGGGCTTTTACCAGCTTGTACACCATATCCGTATCCAGGGACTTCTGGCAGATCATCACGTTCCACACCCCGATGGTGGACACGGCCTGGTCAATGCCGCGATACAC
This sequence comes from Desulfobacterales bacterium, assembly GCA_029939875.1. Lineage (GTDB taxonomy): Bacteria > Desulfobacterota > Desulfobacteria > Desulfobacterales > JAFDCJ01 > JAFDCJ01. The sequence continues at coordinate 1,711 of JAOZSC010000129.1, read as the reverse complement.
ACCGCCGGCCAGCTCCACCGCGGAATAATTCTGATTGGCGGCCAGGATCTTCCGGGTTTGTTCCGGGGTGAACGCGATGATGTGGATATCATGGGTGGTCGCCAGGTCCAAAATGGAACTGGTGCCGGGTCCCACCGACCAGACGCCCACATCAATGGTGCCGTCTCTTAAGGCATTGGCACTTTCGGTAAACGACAGGCGGCTGTCCTTGTATGAGTTCAAAGGGATGCCCAGGGCCTTGAAGACGTTTTCAGCCATAAAATTGGTGCCGCTGCCCGGACTGCCCGAACTGATGTGCCGGCCCTTGATCTGTTCGATGTTGGTGATGCCGCTTTTTTTCAAAGTGACGATCTGAAGCAAATTGGGATACATGATGGCCATGGACAGAATGTTGTGCTTTTTTCCTTTGAATTTTCCCGTTCCCTTGTAACCGGCTTCAGCCACATCGCCCATGACCTCACCGACAACGGTTTCCCCCTTGTGGGCCAGTTTGACATTTTCCACGCTGGCACCGGTCACTTCGGCCACGGCCTTGACACCGGGAACGAATTTGGACCAGATCTCAGCCACGCCTCCGCCGTAGGGATAATAAATACCGCCGGTACCTCCCGTGCCGATGGAGACAAACTGAGTACGCGCCGACGCCGAGCCGGCGATTAACAGCACGGAACATAATACCGCGATGGTAAGAAAAACTGTTTTTGTGCCCGTATTTTTCATCTTGCAACCCTCCTTAATATCAGGGATGAATGTTTTGCGAGTTCCGATCTCTACGAACTGACCGTTTTTACAATCACGAGAATTTTCTTGGATTCTTTGTCGGTTCCGATAAAAGGAATTTTAACTGTCGCCCCTTTGCCGGGTTGAACCACCGGCGGTTTACCCTTTCGTGGCACAAGATATCCAGCGGCTTTGTCCATGTCCTCCAAAAAAATATTAACCCGATAGCGCAACGGTTTATCCGTGGGATTCTCAAGCCCGACGGTGAAAATGAGAGAGGGTTGGCCCCCATGTATACCGACCGCGCAGTCGAACTGTGTAAGTTTAACCTCTTTGGCCACCTGCCAGGTTATCTTCGCATCACAGTTAGTCTTTTCCGGTGCACCTCTGCCGGCGCATCCGACCAGCCAGAACACCCCCACCAGACATAAAACAAGGACCGTTGTCATGGATGCCTTTTTTTGAAATCTCATCCTCAAACCTCCTTTGCTAATGGTTTAAAGCGCCGCTCATAAACCGGTTGCCAGTAACTGCAAAACCCCGCTCTCTCCAGTGAGAAACGGGGTTCTAAAAACCATTTAAGCCATGGGTGATCCTCTGGCAACACGAAATATGGGTTTATCAATTCTGGATGTTTTTATCCTTTACAGTGCTTTTCAATAGCAGCAATTACCTGATCAAGTCAAGCCATAGATACGGGTCCACGATCACTTTCCAACTTCCGCCTTCCGCATTCCAACTTCAAATCATTCCCCCGCGGCCGATGCCGGCCACAGATAGTAAAAACCGGTCCTAAAACGGGTCAGTGCGTCGGGAAGGTCAATGGATATGACGGACAGCTCTCCTCCGCCATAACGCGTGGAAGTGTTGTAAATGTTGTCGTCCGGATATTCGGTGCGCCGATAGACCACCACCTCTGCATCCGGCGGCAGTGCAGCCAGTTTTTTTGCCATAGACAGCGCCTCGTCCAGATATCCGACGCCGTCCACCA
>JAOZSC010000128.1 GCA_029939875.1 Desulfobacterales bacterium | reverse complement strand
AAGCCGCCCGGTTAAAATCTCAGGTAAAAGGAGCCATGACGTATCCCATCGTGACCCTGCTGATTGCCGTTGTTGTGCTGGCTGTCATCCTGGTTTTCGTCATCCCGGTATTTGAGGAGATGTTCGCTGATTTCGGCGGCGAACTTCCCGTTCCCACCAAGATCGTGGTGGCCATGAGCGACATGGTTAAGAGCAAGATTTTGTACATTATTGGCGCCATCATCCTTTTTGTGATTGCCTTTAAAAAATTTCACAGCACCCGGAAGGGACGGGACATCGCCGATGACATGCTTTTGAGAGTTCCCGTTTTCGGAGAACTGTTGCGCAAGGTCGCCGTGGCCAAGTTTACCCGCACCATGGGCAGCATGCTGGCCAGCGGCGTTGCTATCCTGGAAGCACTTGATATTGTAGCGAAAACAGCAGGAAATCGAACGGTCGAAAAGGCCATTTACAACGTTCGCAGCGGCATTGCCGAAGGCCGCACCATGGCCGATCCACTGACCGAAAGCGGGGTGTTTCCCCCCATGGTCTGCCAGATGATCGGTGTCGGTGAGTCTACCGGCGCGCTGGATGCCATGCTGGAAAAGATCGCCGATTTTTATGATGAAGAAGTCGATCAGGCGGTTGACAACCTCACGGCTTTGATCGAACCGTTTATGCTGGTGTTTCTGGGTGTGACCATCGGCGGGCTGGTGATTGCCATGTATCTGCCGATATTTAAAATGGCCGGGGCCGTTTAATAACTAATGGATTACGCGTTGCAAAGGCCCGACAAGGGCTACAGGGAAAAATTGAAGTGGTTGATGTTCCTGCGGGTTCTTTTTTCCACCTTGCTGCTTGGCTCCACCATTGTGCTGCAGGTTGGTGATTCACCGCCTCCCGCCGCTCCCCCCTTGCGTCTTTTATACGGCCTGATTGCCGGCATCTTTATTTTGTCAATTCTGTATGCCCTGATGTTGTCACGCGTTAAGCGCCATACGCTTTTTGCCTACGTGCAGATTTTAATTGATACGGTAATCGTTACGGTTATCTTATTCGTAACCGGCAGCCTGCCCAGTGTATTTTCCTTTTTGTATCTGGTCGTGATTATTTACTCCAGCATTTTGCTTCCCATCCGGGCAACGATCGTGATCGCCGCGGTTTGCAGTATCCAGTTCGGAATCGTGGTTGATCTTGAATATTACGGGCTGATCAGCCCTTTTGGCCTGCAGGAAAATCTGCAGGTTTCCGGCTACCCTTGGAACCAGGTGCTTTACAAGATCTTGGTTACCATGACAGCCTGTTTTGCCGTGGCGTTTCTGAGCAGTTTTTTGTCCGAGCAGGTCCGCCGGACTCGAACCGAGCTCCATTATATGGAAGACCAGGTAAAGCGAGTCGAGAAAATGGCGGCCGTTGGCGAACTGGCGGCCGGTCTGGCCCATGAGATTAAAAATCCGCTGGCCTCACTGTCGGGCTCCATTCAGATGCTCAGGGAGGATGTTCGTTTTGATCCGGACCATGACCGATTGATGCAGATTATTTTACGCGAGGCCGACCGATTGAGCTCCCTGGTAAATAATTTTTTACTGTATGCACGGCCGCCGGCCAGCAAAGAAGAGGCTATTGAACTGGATACGTCCCTGGTGGATACAGTGGAACTATTCGAAAAAGATGCCACCAAAAACGGCCGCATTGCCGTCACGAAAACAATTCAACCTGGGATCTGGGTGTCAATGGATCCCGTGCATTTGCGACAGATACTGTGGAACCTGTTGCTAAACGCCGCTGAAGCCATTGACGATCAAGGAGTCATAAATATTGAAATGTATGAGGAAAAAGGCCCCTATGCCTGCATCAAAGTCACCGATAACGGCTGTGGCATGACGACCGAGCAGCTCAAATCTATCTTTGCTCCTTTTTTTACTACCAAACCCCATGGCACCGGATTGGGCCTGTCCATTGTCCACAACATCCTCGAGGCATACGGTTCGCGGCTGAGCGTTGAAAGCGAAACTGCCCGGGGAACCACGTTTACCCTGCAATTCAGGCAGATTGACCCTCTCGGAGTCCTTCCAACTTGAGCTTGACAGCTATCGGCATCTAAGCTAAAAAGAACGATTTACATTCAACGAAATCAGCTAATTTAAAAAATCTGATGGCCAGATATTGCACCGGATGGGTAGATCCTATGGAAAAGACGACCGATATGCTTCACACACGATATGAAAAAATTGAGCGGTTACGGCAAAACGGCATCAATCCGTTTCCCAACGGATTTGTCGTTTCGCACACCGTCGCCGATATTCGAAAATTTATCGAAGACTCCCCGCAGCGCCTGGAAGAAGACTCCTCCGTCTTTGTTACCGCAGGCCGTATGATGGCGATCAACAGTTTTGGAAAGAGCGCCTTTATTCGCTTTAAGGACCGTACCGGTCAGATTCAGGCTTACGTTCGCAGGGAGCGAGTCGGCGATGAGGCCTATCGCCTTTTCAAACAGCTGGATATCGGAGATTTTGTCGGCCTGAAGGGCGGTATGTTCCAGACCCGCACCGGGGAATGGACCCTTCTGGCCGATGAGATGACTTTGCTGGGCAAGAGCACCCGCCCGCTGCCGGAAAAATTCCACGGTCTGCGTGATCCTGAAAAGCGGTACCGTCAACGCTACGTAGATTTGCTCATGAATGCCGATGTGCGCGATATATTTATCAAGCGCAGCCGCATTATCCAGCAGATAAGGGCTTTTTTTCTTCAGCGCGATTTTCTGGAGGTAGAAACCCCCATGATGCAGCCGATCCCCGGCGGGGCGGAGGCAACCCCGTTTAAGACGTATCACCGGGCCCTGGACATGGACCTTTACCTGCGCATCGCCCCGGAGTTGTATTTGAAACGCCTGGTTGTCGGCGGTTTTGAAAGGGTGTTTGAAATCAACCGCAACTTCAGAAATGAAGGCGTTTCCACCAAGCACAACCCGGAATTTACCATGATTGAGTTTTATCAGGCCTATGCGACCTATACTGACCTGATGGATCTTACCGAGGATATGATTGCCTCCGTTGCCAGACAGGTTACCGGCTCGGAACGGATCCAATACCAGGGCCAGTCCATTGAGCTGGGCGGGAAATGGCAGCGTATGCCGCTTTATTCCGCCCTGGAGCAGTTGGGGGGAGTTGATCGAACCCTGATGGCCGATAAGCAGGCGCTGCTCGAGTTTGCCGCGAGCAACGGGGTCAAAATTACCAAAACAGGGCAGCTGGGCAAGATCATCACCAAGCTGTTTGATGCCCTGGTGGAGCCCAAGCTGATTCAGCCGACGTTTATTACCGGCTATCCGGCCGAGGTATCTCCGTTGTCCCGGCGCAGTGACAGGGAGCCCGATCTGACCGAGCGTTTTGAGCTTTTTATTGCCGGACGTGAAATTGCCAACGGCTTTTCCGAGCTTAATGACCCGGCAGACCAGCGGGAGCGGTTTTTGCAGCAGGTCATGGGACGGGAGGCCGGCGATGAGGAAGCCCATCGAATGGACGAAGATTACATCGAAGCTCTTGAGTACGGTATGCCGCCCACCGCTGGTGAAGGAATCGGCATTGACCGGCTGGTCATGCTGCTGACCGATGCCGCCTCCATCCGGGAAGTTATTCTTTTCCCGCACATGAAGCAGATTGCTGAATAGAATATTGGGCTCGGGGTTCAGGGTTGAAAAAACTATTATAAAGGACAACAGGCCAAACAGATTCCATGGGATACGAATTATTCATCGGCGGCCGATATCTCAGAGCCAAACATAAGCAGGCATTCATTTCTTTGATTACCATCCTGTCCGTGGCCGGAGTGGCGGTGGGGGTTATGGCCCTGATCGTGGTGATTTCGGTGATGGCCGGCTTTGAAGCGGATCTCAAAGCGCGGATACTGGGAGGTCAGCCCCAGGTGGTGCTCATGCGCCACGGCGGCCCGTTTACCGGCTATCGCGCCGTGCTTAAAGAGGTCGAAAAAGTAAAAGGCGTCAAGGCGGTCACGCCGTTTATTTACGCCCAGATTATGCTGCGCTCGAAAAACGGGGCCTCCGGTGCCGTGTTGCGGGGTATTGACCCGGCAACCGCCGGTCAGGTCATAAAGACATTGGATCATGCCGACCTGCCCGATCCACCACCACCGGGCAGTGCGGCCGCAAACGTGCGCCGGATTCCCGGCATTGTCCTGGGAAGAGAACTGGCTAAAAATCTCGGTGTGCTTCAGGGAGATCGGATTTATCTCATCTCCCCCCGGGGGATGCTGTCGCCTATCGGCCATATGCCGGCCATGAAACAGTTTGCGGTGACCGGATTTTTTGAATCCGGCATGTACGAGTATGACCAGACCTTTGCCTATATCAACCTCAAAGACGCCCAAAAAATTATGCGCATGCCGGATGCCGTCAGCGGCCTCGACATCCGGGTGAGCGATATTTACCAGGCAAGAAGCATCGCTCAGCAGATCATTGCGAAGCTGGGATTCCCCTATTGGGCGCGGGACTGGATGCAGATGAACCGCAACTTGTTCAAGGCCCTGAAGCTGGAGCGGCGGGTCATGTTTGTTATTTTGGCACTCATTATCCTGGTGGCGGCGTTTAATATCGCCAGCAGCCTTATTATGATGGTTATGGGCAAAACCCGTGACATCGCGATTTTGAAAGCCATGGGAGCCCGCGCCCGGAGCATCCGCAAGATATTTGTTTTCAACGGTATGGTGATCGGAACAGTCGGAACCTTTCTGGGACTATGCCTGGGACTGGTGATCTGTTTTGTGCTCAAGCATTACAACATTCACGAATTGACCGGTGATATCTACTATTTTACGACCACCTTACCGGTGAAAGTCGAATGGGTGAACGTGGTCACCATCATTGTCGCGGCGCTGGCAATATGCTTTCTGGCAACGCTGTATCCTGCCTGGCAGGCCGCTAAACTGGACCCGGTTGAAGCCATCCGTTACGGTTAAAGCCGGTTTTATTTCAGAGGGTTCCGGGGGTCAAGGATTCAAGGGCTCGAGTGACCTAAAAACGCTGATAAAGTCTTTAGACAACAAGCTCTTGAATCCTGGACTCTCCGAACCTTCTTCTCCAACTTAATTGGAGAAGAACAAGAATCGAAAACCGGGTTATCCTCGGAGCGGATTAGAGATTGCAATAAAATGAGCCCTGCACAACAACAAACTGATTTACATCCATCCGAATACCTGGCCACCGCGCGAAAGCTGACCAAGCGCTTTCAAAATGGCGGCGTCAGCATCGATGTCCTGAAAGATCTTGACTTTAACCTGCGCACCGGTGAAACCGTTGCCATTGTAGGGGCTTCTGGCATTGGTAAATCGACCCTGCTGCATATCCTTGGCACGTTGGACCGCCCCGACAGCGGGGAGTTGCTGTTCCAGGGGCAGAACGTGTTTTTGTATGACGATGTAAAACTGGCGCAATTTCGCAACCGGTTCGTGGGCTTTGTTTTCCAGTTTCATCACCTTCTATCCGAATTCAGTGCCCTTGAAAATGCAATGATGCCTCCGCTTATTTGTGGCCGTGATAAGCACCGGGCCGCTGAAGCGGCCGAACGCATTTTGGTGCGGGTAGGCCTCAAGGAACGGTTGCATTACCGGGTGGGAAAATTATCCGGGGGCGAACAACAGCGCGTGGCCCTGGCCCGGGCCCTGGTGTTAAAGCCTGCCGTTCTTCTGGCCGATGAACCGACCGGCAATCTTGACAAATCCAACAGCGAACGCATTCACGCTTTACTGCTTGAATTAAATCAGGAGTTGTCCATGACTCTGGTGTTGGTTACCCATAACATGGAATTGGCATCTTACATGTCCCGCCGGGTAACAATTGCAGATGGAAAATTAACTCGTGTTTCCCAATCCAGCACGCTGGAATCTGACAGCTGAGATTCCCGTCAGGTTGCATTTTTTGAAGACATTTATGGCCAAACGCGCTAACCTGATTCTGATTTTTTCCTTTGTTTTATTGGCGGGCATTGCTCACGCCGAGCAGACGGTCAGCGTTGTCATCCTGCCTTTCCGTATCCATGCCCAGCAGGATATGGCCTACTTACAGAAAGAAATTCCCCTGGCAATTAAAAAACAGTTGGAGCAGGAAGGTGCAAATGTGCTTATCCTGGACCGACAACCTGAGCTTTCCGGAAAACCTGGATCGCAACCTTTTGAAGAAATTTTAAAACTTGCTGCCCGCACAGGTGCCGATTACGTGATTTTTGGCAGTCTGACCTGGATCGGGCAGAGTTTCAGCCTGGATGCCAAGCTGGTTGCCTCGCAAAAACAGGCAGCGCCCGATGTATTTTCGGCCGAAGGCCGGGGGGCTGAAAATTTGCCTGGCACCGTAAAAGAGCTGGTGCAGGAAATAGAATTGAAACTGTTTAAACGGGAAAAGATCGTCAAGGTTGTCATTAAGGGCAATAATCGAATTGAAAAAGATGCCATCCTGCGGGTGATCAGTATAAAAACCGGTGACACATATAATTTGCAAGTGATTTCTGACCAGCTCAAAGCCGTATACGCCATGGGCTATTTCGATGACATTCGTGTGCAAGCCCAGACGGTGCCGGAAGGTAAAATTGTGATCTTTGAGGTCGAGGAAAAGCCAACGGTGCGCGGCATCTCCGTTTCAGGCAACAGCTGGGTATATGAAGATGACGACATCAAAGATGTTTTAACCCTGCGCAAGGGGTCTATCCTCAATATCAATACGCTGCAAAGCGATATGCGGCGAATCAAAGAACTTTACAAAGAAAAAAATTTTTACAATGCCAAGGTTCATTTCAAGATACAACGGCGCAAAGATAACCAGGCCGACGTTGAGTACATCATCGTTGAAGGCAACAAGCTGCATATCCAAAAAATCGAGTTTGTGGGCAACAGCGCGTATTCCAGCAAAAAACTGAAACGACTGATGAGCACCTCGGAAAAGGACTTTCTTTCATGGGTCACATCATCCGGTGATCTGAACCAGGAGCAGTTGAGCCAGGATGTTGCTCGGCTCACGGCCTGGTATCAAAACCACGGTTACAGCCAGGCCCGGATTGGAGAACCAAAAATTGAGTATGAAAAAGACGGCATTGTGATCACTATTCGCATTGAAGAGGGACCTCGCTACCGGGTCGGAAAGGTGTCTGTTACCGGGGATCTGATTATCCCGGAGCAGCAGCTGCTGGGCAAGTTGAAGATTGCCGA
>JAOZSC010000127.1 GCA_029939875.1 Desulfobacterales bacterium | reverse complement strand
CAATGAAAGGGGAGGACACTTTATGGACAAGTATCTATTCGTTCTGACCCGGGGTCTGGAAGATCCCACGCGGGTGACGCGGACCTTCCAACTGGCCAAGGTGGCTAAGGAGGCCGGCGGTGAGGTGCACATTTTTTTAACCGATGATGCCGTGCTGCTGGCCAAGCCGGGCATTGCCGAACATGTCAAGGCACCCACCGGTGATGGCGCCGGCGACTATTTTCCCTACCTGGTCGAAAACAGGGTTCCCATCTACGTCTGAATCCCCTGCGCAAAAAATCGCCAGGTCGGCGAAAATGATATTGTCGACACCGCCACATTTGCCGGTGCGCCCAAACTGATCGAACTGTCAAAGGATTCTAAAGTATTCACTTTTTAAATTAAGCAGATGGCGCAAAAATGGACTTTTTCAATACCAACCGCCGAAGGGCTCATTATTAATAGGCTTTGATGAACGCGGTGCAATTTTGCAGGGCAATTGCTTTTTGATTGATTTTGCTGTACATACGATCAGTTACAGCAATCCTCTTTTTAACAGGTTTTCATAAACCTGATTGTGGTGAGGTGATCCAATGTATGAATTATCGATTCACGATCCCGAAGTTGCCGACGTAATCCGGCAGGAAGAAGCGCGAATTGAAACCACCCTGGATCTTATTGCCGCTGAAAACCATGCTCCCCGGGCGATTCTGGAAGCCCAGGGGTCCATTTTCAGTACCAAGGCCGCCGAAGGCTATCCCGGCCGGCGGTTTCATGCCGGCTGCCGGTACGCCGATGAACTGGAAGCACTTGCCATCAGCCGGGTACAACGACTGTTCGGTGCCGAGCATGCCAATGTCCAGCCCCACAGCGGGGTATCCGCCAACCTGGCCGTCTATTTCGCCACGCTTGATGTGGGTGATCGCATCCTGGCGATGCAATTATCCCATGGCGGGCACCTGTCCCACGGCGATTCCGCATCGATCACCAGCCGGTGTTTTCACTTCAGCCACTACGGGGTAGATCCTGCCACCGAACGTATCGACTACGACCAGGTCCGGGATCTGGCACGATCTTTCAAACCCCGGATGATCGTTGCGGGCGCCAGCTCGTATCCGCGTTTGATCGATTATGAAAAAATGGCCGCCATTGCCCGGGAGGCCTCCGCTGTTTTGCTGGTGGACATGGCCCACATTGCCGGTCTGGTGGCCGCCGGGGTGATTCCCGATCCGGTTGCCCGCGCTGATTTTGTGACTTTTACCACTTACAAGACCCTCGGCGGTGGGCGCGGCGGGGTTATTTTGTGTCGCCGGGAGCATGCCGCGAAAATCAACCAGGCAATTTTTCCCGGCGCTCAGGGTACCCCCAGCCTGAACCTGCTGGCTGCCAAGGCGGTGTGCTTCAAGCTGGCCATGAAACCGGAATTTACAGCGCTGCAGCGAAAAACCCTGGAAACCGCTGCTGCTTTTGCCCTTGAATTCGAAAAAAGGGGGTATCGCATTGTCACCGGAGGCACCGACAACCACCTGGTGCTCGTTGACCTGACATCAAAGAACTTGACGGGCGAGGTGGCTGAAAAAGCACTGGAGTCAGTGGGAATTATTGTCAACCGCAATGTGATTCCCGGTGATACTCGCAAAGCCGATGTTGCCAGCGGAATCCGAATCGGAAGCCCGGCGATCACTTCGCGGGGCATGGGAATCGTCGAGGTTGTTCAAATCGTGGACCTGATAGACCGCATCCTGGTGAACCATCATCAGCCCTCCGTTCTTAAACAGGTGTCCCGGGAGGTTACCGGTTTATGCCGGCAGTTTCCGGTGTACCCGCCCGCATTGGATTGATACCTTGCCCGCCAAAAAAATAAATTTTGATTGATGTTTGCGATCTTGACAGGCAGTAAAATCGCAATAATATATAAGATATAAACGAGTTAGCAGGCATTATTGTAAATTCTCAAAAAGTCGGGACGCCCCAAATGGACAAAACGCTCAACCAAAACACATATTGCGCTCTATTGATAGCAAGTTATCCTGACTTTTTGAGAATTTACGCATTATTTGGAGGTGAGGGAGATGCAGTGCGAACGGTGTCATCAAAATATTGCCACAGGCGAACAACACGAGCATCTAGGCCAGATTTTGTGTGAAGATTGTTACATGGAGGTACTGTCACCGGTAATAACCTGTGATCCCTGGGCCGTACACAGTGCCAAGACCTTTGAAAGAGAGCACAGGGGCCGGGTAGAGCTAACCGAGACCCAGCAGCAGATTCTGGCTGTTTTAAAAGCCAGCGGGGCTATACGTCCCGGGGACCTGGCGGCCAGGTTGCACCTGCGGCCCAGTGACCTGGAAAGGGAGCTGGCCACCCTGCGCCACATGGAAAAAACCCGCGGTGAGCTGCGAAACGGGCAGCGATACGTCATCCTGTGGTGAAACCCCTGCGGTTTTCAGACCGCAGGGTTAAAAATGCAACGGGGGTCGGTAAAAAATATTTCCAGACCCTCAAATTTTGCTGGTTTGGAGCGAATTGCTGCCTTGACAGCGCTTTTTGCATACGATATTTAGGTCTTTCCATACTGAAGCTGGCACAGCTTCATTGCCGATTCATTGACGGCACAACTTGTTGTTCGTCACCCCATCTGTCACCCCACAATTAAGGAGCATCTTAGTGGCGAACAAAGTTTCTATCGCAGGCAGGACAGGAGCATCCGTTGTCCATAAAAGGATGCGTTGTTGGCGCTGACTGCACCGCGACTTCCAGATGTCCTGAAAAACGCCTGCTGAAAATGCTTTTCAGCCTTGGCCGGGGGTTCAATAAATACAAGACAATAAGTCAGGGAGGTCAAAAATGTCGGTCATTTCCATATTCAGCGCAAGTTTTTGCAAAAGGGAACAGGTTGTAGAAAAACTGGTTGCGAACACGAAATATAAAGTAATCCCTGACAATGACCTGGCCGAGGAGGCCGCTAAGATATCCGGGTTGTCGAAAGATAAAATTGAACGTGTTTTTTCTTCCAGGACATCGGTTTTCAATAAGTTCACCCATGAGAAAGAAAGATCCATTTCCTACCTGAGGCTCGTGCTGGCTCAAACCCTACCCCAAGAGAATTTAATTTTCACCGGTTTTGCTACCCACCTTATCCCCACACAGATCAACCATGTTCTTCGGGTTTGCCTCATTGCTGAGATGAAGTTCCGCATTTCGGTTGCAGGTGAAAATAAGGGCTTGTCTTCTTCGGAAGCGACCAGATTGATTCACAGAAGAGATGGGCAATGTGCTTCCTGGGTCAGCAGTCTGACGGATATGAAAGACCCCTGGGACCCATCGCTTTATGATATTGTGGTTCCCATGGATAAAATGAGCGTGGAAGAAGCGGCAGCACTCATCGAGGAGAATCTGGCCAAAGATGCCGTCAAGCCCAGCAAAGCATCCACAAAAGCCGTGGAGGACTTTTTTTTGACAGCGAAGGTGGAGGTGGCGCTTGCCGAAAAGGGGCACAATGTTGATGTGCGCACAACAGACGGGTCCGTAGAGCTGATGATCAACCAACAGGTTCTTGCCCTTGGCAAACTTGAAAAAGAACTCAAATCAATTGCGGAAAAAGTACCCGGGGTCAAATCAGTGGATACCAAGGTTGGCAAAAATTTCCACCAGGCGGATATTTACCGCAAGTTCGATTTTGAGATGCCCTCGAAGGTTCTGCTGGTTGATGACGAGCGGGAGTTTGTCCAAACCCTTTCAGAACGGTTGATCATGCGCGACATGGGTTCGGTTGTCGCTTATGACGGCCAATCGGCCCTCGATCTGGTACACAACGATGAGCCGGAAGTCTTGATCCTAGACCTGCGGATGCCCGGAATCGATGGCATCGAAGTCCTGCGGCAGGTAAAGAAATCCAAGCCCGACATCGAGGTCATCATTCTGACCGGGCACGGTTCTGAGGCCGACCGCAAACTTTGCATGGAACTCGGCGCTTTTGCTTACCTGCAAAAGCCTGTGGATATTGATGTGCTCAGCAGTACACTCAAAAAAGCCAATGAGAAAATCAAGCAGCAAAAGCTTGATATCACTGATTAGTGATTGGAAGATACTCAAGCTAAAATTCTGGAATTATCGCGATGTCGCAGCCGGCGGCCGTGAACAGCCTTTCAATTTTCGCCGGATGTGGCGATTAACGGTTTTGCTGACGGCCGGAGTCGCCCTGGTTCCGTTGATCGCGATTATTATCGTCGATTACCAGATGACCCAGCGATCCATTGAATCCGAAAATCTCATGCGCACCGCCCGGCTGGTTTCCAATACTCATCGGAGCATATCCTTTTTTTTTACGCAAAGAAAAGCCGCCCTGGATTTTGTCGCCCAGGAATATAGCTTTGAAACCTTGAATGAACCCGGGATGCTTCAAAACATTTTGAAAAATCTAAAAATCAGCTTCGGTGGTATCACCGACATAGATCTTTTTGGCCCCCAGGGCAATCAGCGCAATTATGTGGGACCGTACGAGCTTTTAGGAAAAAATTACAGTGACCAGCACTGGTACCAGGAGGTATGCAAACGCGGAGCCTATATCAGTGACGTTTTTTTGGGGTTTAGAAAAGTCCCCCATATCGTCATTGCGATCAAGCGCACCCTGCCAAACGGCCTCTTTTTTATCCTCCGGACAACGCTTGATACGAGTGTGTTCGAGGGCTTCCTGACAGGACTCGAGCTTGGCGGCAAAAGCGATATTTTCATGATTAACCGGGAAGGCATACTTCAAACGTCTTCCCTCTATTATGGCAAGATTTTCGAAAAGTCATCCCTGTTCGTACCGGGATATGCACGCCGAACGCGGGTATTGAAAAAAGACGACCCCCGTACCGGGCAGATCATAATCGGTTACCGTTATATTCCTGAAACACCGTTTATTCTCATGCTGGTCCAAAACAGGCGGGAACTGCTGAAGACCTGGTATAAAACGCGCATGGAACTTATTTTGTTCCTTACCGTCAGTGTTATCCTCATTGTCGGCGTGGTCATCTGGATGGCTACCTATCTTGTAAACAAGATTTTCCAGGCTGACCAGGCACGGGTTGCAACGCTTCACCAGGTGGAGTACAGCAACAAGATGGCATCCATCGGCCGTTTGGCTGCAGGGGTGGCGCACGAGGTCAATAACCCGCTGGCCATCATCAACGAAAAGGCCGGGCTCATCAAGGATCTGATCACTTTCAGCAAAAAGTATGAGGGTGATGAAAAACTTCACCAACTGGTGGATTCCATCCTGGCTTCAGTGCAAAGAGCTGGGGCTATCACCAAGCGGCTGTTGAGTTTTTCAAGGTATCCGGATATCAGTCTTCAGCCCATTGAACTGAAACAACTGATCGAGGAAGTGCTGACTTTTTTTGAAAAGGAGGCGCAGTACAGGTCTATTTTGATCTCCCTTGATGCTGCCGAAGATATGCCCGTAATAAAAAGCGACCGGGGAAAACTTCAGGAGATTTTTCTCAACCTGTTCAATAATGCCTGCCTGGCCATGGAATATGGCGGACATTTAGATATTCGCATCAGGGTGAAAGATGAAAACAGTATTTTGGTAACCGTCACCGACGACGGCTGTGGAATGCCCAGGGAAGATCTGGAGCGTATATTTGAACCGTTTTTCTCCACCCGGACGGACAGGGGAGGCACCGGGCTTGGGTTGTCGCTGACCGCTAATTTTCTTCGGAAATTGGGCGGTGATATCAGCGTTGAAAGCGATCCCGGCAAGGGGACCACCTTCACGGTAACGCTTCCTGTCAAAACCCAGATAAAGGATGGAAAGGTCGCATGCGAGTTTTACTGATTGACGACGAAAAAGAACTGGTCTCAACCCTGGCTGAAAGACTGTCATTCAGAGGGATTGAGGCGGATTGGGTGTGCAGCGGAAAAGAAGCTCTCAATAAAATTGAAGAGCAGGTCTACGATGTCGCCGTGGTGGATATCAAGATGCCGCAAATCGGTGGCATCCAGCTCAAACGGATGATCGCCGACAAATACCCGGACATGAAATTCATTTTCATGACCGGGCATGGATCCGAAGAAGACTTCCTTGCGGGTTCTGAAGAAGCAGGAGAAGAATTTTACCTCGTCAAGCCGGTGGCCATCGAGGAACTCGTAAAGAAAATGAAGCAGGCCCTTGACGAATAAAAGGTGTGCGATGAATAATACGTGGAAAGTTATCAATGAGGCGGGACTCCAGTTTTTCGGGAAGATGAACGCATCTATTTCCCACGAGATCAAAAATGTGCTGGCCATTGTCAACGAAAGCGCAGGCCTTTTGGAGGACCTTACCGGCATGGCAGAACAGGGCATGCCGGTTGACTCCGCAAAGCTGAGATCCATTGCCGGAAAAATCCAGAAACAGGTCCGACGGGCGGATTTGATCGTAAAAAACATGAATACCCTGGCACACAGTATTGATGAACAGGAAAAAAAGATAGATACGGGTGAACTTCTGGCATTTATGGCAGCCCTTTCCAAAAGGCTCGCATCCATGCAAGGCATTACGTTTGAACCCGTAATGTCCGAAAACCCCCCAGAAATTATTACCAACCCTTTTTTGCTTGAAACCATGCTCTGGCGCTGTATGGATTTTTTCATGTGTACGGCAGGCGCTGAAAAAACCATTGAGGTGTCTGTGGCTGCAAACGATCAGGGCATCGATATTCATTTTACAGGGCTCCAGGAGCCTGGTGTGAAGCAAGATCCATCATTTCCCGGGGAAATGGAGCATGCGCTGGCCAGCGCACTTTGCGGAAAAATTGAGCTCAATGAAGGGGCAAAAAAAATCACCCTTTCCCTGCCGTTGACAATCCATGAGGCTGAGCAGGTGCGCTGAGCGGGCGGTTGCAAAGAAAACTTTATTCGGCAAATGCAGGAAGAGAGGAGAATCGCCATGACCAACGAAAAGGTGTTGCTGGTAGATGACGAGCAGGATTTTCTGGATGTCCTCGGGGAGCGAATGCGCGCCAGGGGCATGAATGTGTCCACCGCCTCCTCGGCTGTTGACGCCATCAAGATGGCGGACGAGGACGCGTACGATGCCATCGTGCTGGATCTACAGATGCCCGGCATGGATGGCCTTGAGGCCTTAAAGGCGCTGAAAGACAAAAATCCCGATCTTCAAATTATCCTGCTTACCGGGCATGCCACGGTGGAAAAGGGGATCCAGGCGATGAAACTCGGGGCCATGGATCT
>JAOZSC010000126.1 GCA_029939875.1 Desulfobacterales bacterium | reverse complement strand
ATACCAGCGATAGGTGATTGCCCAGACCAGGGATCCGAGCGAAAGTTGCAGCATAGCGAAATAGAGCTTGGTCAGACGTACGGTGATCAGCCCCAGCACAAGTCCAAGAAGAGCGGAACAAAAAGGGGCTACCACATAGCCTATCCACAAAGGCAGTCCGGATTTTGTAACAAACAGAGCAAAGGCATAGGCCCCAAATCCGTAAAACACCGCATGATGAAACTGGTACATGCCACCGAATCCCAGGACCATGTTAAGGCTGGTGGTGAGAAGACAGATCGCGAAAATCAACGCAAAAAGGTAGATGTAAAACCGCGGCAGAACCTGGGGCAGTAACAGAAACGTTGCCAGCAATACTATCCCGATGATGGTTGTCTTTTTACTGAACAGGGCTTTAAACAAAATCCTCTCTCTCTCTACCATGTCGATTTAAGAAGTCCTTTCGGGCGAAAAACCAGCACGATGACCACCGCCATATACGGAAAGATGATGGCAAATTGAGGTAAGATCAGGATCCCGATGGAATCGGTCAGACCAAAAATCAGTGCTCCGAGAAGCGCCCCCCAGATATTGCCGAGTCCACCAATGATGACAATTAAAAATGCCTCAATGATAATGGCGTGGTCCATTCCCTGGGTAATGTTCTGGGTGGGAGCTACAAGCGCGCCGCCAAGTCCTGCCAGGCAACAGCCGATAACGAATACCGCGGCAAAAACCCAGCTGACATTAATGCCGATGGCACCTACCATTTCCCTATCCACTGCGGCGGCCCGTGCGATTTTTCCGATTTTAGTTTTGTTGGTCAGAAACCATAGACCTGCCGCCACCAAGGGGCCCACCATCAGCAAAAACAGATTATATCGCGGAAAAGGCAACCCCGAGATTGAAAAGGAACCCTGCAGAAACAACGGAGCGGTCAGGCTCCTGTAGTCCGAGCCCCAAATCAGCTTGACCATATCCCCAATCACGAGTGAAAAAGCAAAAGTAAACAAAAGGAGCATAATGTGTTCCCGCTCGTAAAGATAGCAGAACAGGCTTCGTTCCACAAGGAAACTGATAAGAGCGACACCAAGAGGGGCCACTATCAGAGCAAGCCAGAACCCCAGGGCACTCTGGCCGAATAGAGTGGCGAAGGTGTATGTCAGGAAGGCTCCGATCATATACAATGACCCATGGGCAATGTTCGGAATTCGAAGCACTCCGAGTACAAGGCTCAAGCCTGAGGCCACGATAAAAAGGATCGTGGTACGACTCAGACCGACGAGCACCTGCTGCAAAAGCGCGGGCAGTGTGATATTTACGGCAAGCTCCATAGATAAACCTTTAGACACAGGTGCTCAGGGGATGGGAAATTATTCCCATTCCCTGAGTTTTGAGTCTGTTTTTATGAGTTTGTTTTTAATAGATAATGCTATTGATTTCTAGCTTTTTTGATCTCTGCGATAGAAGGCATTACATCTTTCCCGGGTATAGTCACGATATCAGTAGCCATTAGGAAATCATAACCGGCTACCTTTGTGGTCACGCCCATGAACATGGGCAACATCGCCTGATGGTCGTAAGCGCGCATGGTAACCTTACCAACAGGGCTGTTAACCCACATTCCTTCCACGTTGTCGATAAATTTCTCAGTATCGATTTTTCCTGCTTGGTTATAAGCGCCAAATATAAACTTGGCGGCAAGCAGACCGTAGAGGGCCCCGACAGCCGGTTTACGATTGTAAGCTGTTTCGAATTTTTTTACAAAATTTTTGTTGGCAGCCGTCTCAGGATAATAAAAAAAGTAGTTGGATGTTCCAATTACTCCCTCCGGTGCCTGCAGGCCCAGCGGTTTTAAAGTGGAGAGCTCGGTTGCCGTATGCATGAAAAAAGGGACTCGCTCATTAAATCCGGTGGCTTTGGCTGCTTTCAGAAAAGGTACGCAGTCACGACCGCCGGTGGCAATGATAACGGCATCCGGTTTTGCTGAAAGGATAGCGGTGATATAAGGCGTGAAATCCGGCTCGCCTACCTTCCACCAGGACTGGCCAAGGAGTTCAACTCCGGGTTTCATTTTCTTCAGATTGCTCCATACGCCGTCCGCAATAGCATGGCCGTATTCATAATCGTCACCTGCGATCCAGTATTTCTTGTACGGCTTTTTGGCCAGGCCGGCCGCAGCTGCCTTTCCGGCTATTGCTGTATTCTCTGTAATTGAGAAGACATATCGGTGCCCTTTTGCTCCGGTGATTTTAGCACTCTTTGAAAAGGTTACAAAAAACGGCACTTTCTCTTTTTTGCACAAATTGGAAATAGCCAGCGCAAGCGCGCTGTTGATTGTGCCCATCATGATATCGACGTTCTCTCTGTAAATCAGTTCCTTGGCAGCAGACAATCCAAGATCAACCTTGAATTTACTGTCCCTGGTGAGAACTTCGATCTTGCGGCCTAGTATTCCACCGGCCGCATTGATCTTTTTCACCTCCAGTTTGAAACCGTCGCGCACATCATTTGTGTAAGTACTGGCAGGACCTGAATAGCAATCGACTATTCCGATCTTTAATACTTTTGCCGCGAGTGATGAAGGGGCAATAACAAACATACATGCAATGATCATAATGGAAAAGCTGATACTGAAAACTGACATTTTTTTCATAATATTCCTCCTTTTTAAGTTACCTGCCTCCTGAATTCTTGCTTGTGGGAAAAAATATTTTCCGGGCAGTTAGGTTTGATGAATTCGTAAAAAGTCAAATTTATCAGGTTTTAGGTGTTAAGTTATAGTCCCGCCATGGCGAGTCTCCTCGACAAAGCCTACTTCCGTTCCCCGTATTATTTTTTATTTATCCGTTTAAGCCACTTTTGTCAAATCACTTTTAGCCATTTTCGGCTTTGTTCTTTAACTATCTTCACGCAGCGTTTTTCTTTTGTAGTCTTGTGACTGTCAATGTTAGGCCTTGCTTTAAATTTTGTCAAATTAGTTCCTGACTTTCAGCATAGGCGTTATCATTTATGATTAAAGCTCTGTATAAACGGTCTGGGCCAGGATCTTCGAATTTTTGTTATATGAAAAGCTCAAAGCCTGTAATATGTGTATTAACTAAAATATAGCACAATCAAAGGGGACAATTTTGAGGATTATTTTTTTGCCGGATGTCTTCAAAAACAGGTTTCATGTGGACGAATTTCTTCGCTGGGCTAATATTTTAATCATCAGATCACTGATCCCCATGGGATCAATATTTTCCGATTTCAATTTTGTCAGGGTATCCACGAAAGCTTTAGCCGGCGGCGAAAGGGCTTGGTTTTTCAAATAGGCAATACTGACGTCCAAGAATATGGGCGGGCCCATCAAAGGAACTTCGGCTAATTTTTTTTCTTTAAGCTCAACGGCAATGGCTTCTCGCACCAGAAAAGAGACCCCTTCTCCACGCTGCACCAGTTGTTTGATAAATTCGGTGTTACTGGTCTCCATTAAAATATTGGGCTCACAGTTCGCATTCGCAAATGATTGCTCTACCAGCTTTCTCGTACCCGAGCCGCTTTCTTTCATTATAAAAGGCTGTTGAGCCAAGTCTTTGAAAGAAACGGCTTTTTTCTTCGTAAGTTTGTGCCCGGGGGCCACAATAACAACCATTTCTTCCTTGCTGAAGGGCACATACTCAACTTCGGCAAGCTCCACTGTTTTGGCGACCACCACCACCTCTATTTTAAAATCAAGCAGACTGTATGTCATGTCCAGTGATCTTCCTTCATTTAATTGGATTTTGATTTTTGGAATATTTTTGTGAAAGGTGCTGAGCATCAGCGGCATAAAATAACGGGCATAGGCTTTGGTGGTCCCCAGACTGAGAACACCCCGCTTGAGCTTGTGCATGTCTTCGATGACATTTTCAATTTCTTTTTCATATTGTAAAATCGTTTCGGCATACTCGAAAAGGGTCCGGCCCTCATCGGTTAAAAATAAATTACGCCCCTTTTTTTTAAACAGTTTCAGATTACAATACGCTTCAAAAGCTTTCATCTGGGCCGTTACTGCCGGCTGGGTGATGAAAAGCTCACTTGCCGCTGCAGTGTAATTCAAATTTTTGGCAGCGTGATAAAAGACACGCAATTGGTTGAAGTTTAGCATTTTAACACCAGATGACAGGATTCAGATACCAGTGCCAGATGTATTTGAATTCGGAAGTCAGAATGCGAAATGTGGAATTGGTACCCTGTACCATCAGCCCTGCGCCATGCGCCTTGTGCCCTGTGCCTTTTAATAACCAGTGACAAGTGTGACCAGTATCCAGCACGAGTATCGGGTATCCAGCCTTCATCTTGTTTCTAAATATATTTTATACGTCCATCCCTTCCATAAGTTGAAGTTATGGATAGCATAAATTTAATTGGATTGACAGTTGTTTTTTAATGATTCATAAAAACTGAACGGCATTTATCTGCTCGACTGTCCCGTGGCGCTGTGCCCTGCTACCCGATAGCCTGGCTCATTTTGTTATCTCTGGTGCACAACTTTTTTGTTGAACCACAATCTTCAGTTCTCTCTGACGAGCCTGCAATGGCTCATGCAAATAATTGTTAACCCCCCAAAAAGGAGACTGAAAATGGCAGACGACCAAGGAAAATTTCCGGATCCGCACGAGTTTCAGGTTCCCCCCGAACTTGAAGGCTGGCAAGAGATGTATCCCTCC
The DNA here is from genome assembly GCA_029939875.1 of Desulfobacterales bacterium. Taxonomy (GTDB): domain Bacteria; phylum Desulfobacterota; class Desulfobacteria; order Desulfobacterales; family JAFDCJ01; genus JAFDCJ01. Next base: position 2,571 of record JAOZSC010000126.1, on the reverse strand, counting down.
CATCACCTGTTTTCCCAGGATCGGGGAGAGTGGGAAAGCGCTCAATTCTGGTACCAGGACAAAATCCACGCCCCGGAGCCCATGCCGCCCCTGGATCATATTTTCCAGGAAGCCTGGCAGATTTCCTTATCGCAGTACACCACCCGGGTGTTCTGCATCCCACCGGCCCAGGGAATCGCCCAGAGAATGGTGGGCTGTTACCTGTACATCTGTGCCATCGCGCCGCCGCCCGATGAAATCATCGGGGAAAAGGCTGCCCTGTTTGAAAAACGCGTATTTTACGTGTTCGAGCATTACGAGGAATTGTGGGACAAATGGCTGACCAAATTCAAGGCCCTGGGCAATGAGATGCTGGCGGTCAAGGTCCCGGCCGAACTTCCCAAGTTCGTCCCCGAAGACCAGGTTCTGCCGGCTCCCACCGGGTATTATGACAGTTACAACCTGATCGAAGCCTTTGACAGGCTGGTCAACCAGATGTTCAAGGGCTGGCAGTACCATTTTGAAATGCTCAACCTGACCTACCTGGCCTATCTCATGTTTGGCGACGTCACCCGTAAACTTTTTCCCGGAATCAGTGAAAGCGCCATCGGCAAGATGGTCGCCGGGGCCTATGTATCCATGTTCAAACCCGAAGAAGAGCTTTGCCGGTTATCCCGGCTGGCAGTTTCACTGGATGGTATAGGCGACATTCTCAAGAGCTCAAAATCCGCCGCCGAGAAAATTGCCGAGCTTCAACAATCAGAAGCCGGAAAAAAATGGCTGGCCGAATATGAAAAGTCAAGTGATCCCTGGTTTTACGTCTCCTGCGGCAGCGGCTGGTTCCATCATGAAGGCAGCTGGCTCACCCACCCGGACATCCCCTATGGCTATATCAAGGGGTACGTGCAACGGCTGGAAAAAGGCGAAAGCATCGAACGCTCCCTGGATAATATCGACAAACAGCGCGATGAGATCGTCACCGAGTACCGCGGGTTGATCAAAACCGATGAAGACCGCAAGGCGTTCGATGACGCCTACAAAACCATTCGAACCATCTATCGCTACGCCGAAGACCACCTGTTCTGGGTCGAGCACTGGTTTCACACCATCTGGTTTTCCAAAATCCGGGAAATCGGCACCCTGCTGGTCAACAACGGCATGATAGATGAGGTCGACGATATCTTCATGTTCAACCGCTATGAAATCCCGCAGCTATTGACCGAAGTGGCCACCGGCTGGGCACTGGGGGTGGACATCCCCATGCGCGACAGTCACTACAAGGCCACGGCCGCCAAACGGAAAAAAATCCTCGAAGCCGCCAACAAATGGAACCCGATCCCTGCCCTGGGCGTACCGCCGGAAGAAGTGGCCGAGCCTTTTACCATCATGCTGTGGGGCGTTACCACCGACAGGGTCAAAGAATGGCTCAAGAGTATTGACACCCCCGCCGACACGGATGTTTCCGAAATCAAGGGGTTTGCCTCCTCGGCCGGCGTAGTGGAAGGCCCGGCCCGGGTGCTCAAACGGCTCAAGGACATTGTCGATCTGCAACCCGGGGAGGTGCTGGTGTGTCCCACCACCAATCCATCCTGGGCGCCGGTGTTTACCAACATCAAGGCTGCGGTCACCGACATTGGCGGGCTGACCAGCCATGCGGCCATTGTATGCCGGGAATACGGCGTGCCCTCGGTCACCGGTACCGGTCTGGCCACGTCGATCATCAAAACCGGAGACATCGTCAGGGTTGACGGCGACTCCGGAGTGGTTACCATCGTAAAAAAAGCCCAGTAAGTTTTCGTTGATTGGTTGATTAGTTGATTGGTTGTTGCTTTGAATAATTATCCACCCGTGCGAAAATCGAATATTCCATTTTCGTCAGTGGCCGCAACTGAATTTTAACTGATCCATACCGATTGAAGTTTTAAAGAATTAAAAAATTCGCAAAATTTCCTATACTTAAATTCTGGTTCAAACCCGGGCCCCCTCTCCAACATGGGGGCGGGACCCGGGAGGGAAATACAAATTTTGGGGAGAAACAGTAATGGAATGGATCCTGGATTTCAGCAAACTGGATAAAAATTCGCTTCCGACGGTGGGAGGCAAAAATGCCAGCTTGGGCGAAATGATCAAAGCCGGCATTCGGGTGCCTCCGGGATTTGCCGTTACCACGGGAAGCTATGCGGCGTTCATCGATAAAGCGGGAATCAACGCCGGAATTTTCGACTTTCTTGCCGACCTGGATCCTGATAACATGGTGGCACTCAATCAGGCTGCGGCCGGAATTCAGGAATTAATCATGACCGCCGCCATTCCTGAGGACATTCAAGCGGCCATCTCGGGAGGGTATGCCCAACTCTGCAAGTTCTGTGCGCTTGACCCGCTTGCCGTGGCGGTACGTTCCAGCGCCACCGCGGAAGATCTGCCCACTGCCAGTTTTGCCGGGCAACAGGACACCTACCTCTGGATCACGGGCGCGGACCAGGTAATTACAAATGTCAGGAAATGCTGGGCCAGCCTTTTTACCCCCCGTGCGATCAGCTACAGGATAAAAAATGACTTTCCCCATGAAAAAGTTTTGATCAGTGTAGGTGT
>JAOZSC010000125.1 GCA_029939875.1 Desulfobacterales bacterium | reverse complement strand
CGTGGTGAGATAACCATTCGAACATGTTCAACTGGAACTTTGCAGATAACCACGTAAAAGTATGAATACCGAGCACCCCCATACATACATCAACGGCGTGCTGTCCGGAGAGCGCCGGGTATTGTCCAAAACCATCACCCTCATTGAAAGCTCTCTGCCGGCCCACCAGCAACTGGCCCGCAAAATTCTTGACGCCTTGCTGCCGCATACCGGCAAAGCGGTGCGCCTCGGTATCACGGGAGTTCCGGGAGTCGGCAAAAGCACGTTTATTGAAAGCCTGGGCATGACCCTGGTGGGAGACGGTCACCGGGTGGCCGTGCTGGCCGTGGATCCCAGCAGCTCGCGCAGCGGCGGCAGTGTCATGGCCGACAAGACCCGCATGGAAAAGCTGGCGGTGGAAAAAAATGCCTTCATACGGCCTTCCCCGTCCGGGGGCACCCTGGGCGGAGTGGCCCGCAAAACCCGCGAGACCATGCTGATCTGTGAAGCCGCCGGCTTTGATGTTGTTATCGTGGAAACCATCGGCGTCGGCCAGTCAGAGGCCACGGTGGCTTCAATGGTCGATTTTTTCCTGGTATTGATGCTGGCCGGCGCCGGGGACGAACTGCAGGGCATCAAAAAAGGCATCCTTGAGCTAGCCGATGCCCTGGCCATTAACAAGGCCGACGGCGATAATCTTGAAAAAGCCGACCGGGCCGCAGCTGTTTATAAAAACGCCCTGCATCTTTTGCGGCCGGCCTCACTGACCTGGACACCGCCGGTGCTGACCTGCAGTGCCGTCGACATGACCGGCATCCGCGAAATCTGGCGCACCGTTCTGGCTCACCGCGACAAAAGTACCGCCAGCGGCGAGCTGGCCCAAAAAAGGCAACAACAGGCCCTGCAATGGATGTGGTCGCTGATCGAAGAAGGGCTTAAGCGCCGCTTTGGCCGCCATCCCGAAATCATCAAGCGTCTGCCGCAGGTTTCCCGCGCCGTGCAAAAAGGTTCCATCACCCCGACGGCCGCTGCCGAGGAGCTGCTTTTTTCCCTTGACAATAGTTAATCTGTGTATGAAGTTGAAAGTTTAATTCAAGGCATATCCGGCAACGGAATCCGGACGGTCCGCATTGCCGGCCGCTCCGTTTTAAAAAGAAAGGAACTTTAATGATGGCAAACGTTAAAGACATGATTCAGGAACTGAAAGACCGTGAAGCCAGGGTACTCCAAATGGGCGGCGACAAGGCGGTTGCAGCCCAGCATGAAAAAGGCAAGCTGACCGCGCGGGAGCGCCTGGACCTGCTGTTTGACAAGGGCACTTTTTGCGAAATCGATATGTTTGTCTCTCATCGCTGCACAAATTTCGACATGCAAAAGGTAGACATTGCCTCCGACGGGGTGGTCACCGGCCATGGCCTGGTGCAAGGGCGCACGGTATTTGCCTTTTCCCAGGATTTTACCGCCCGGGCCGGCAGTCTCGGGGAAATGCATTCCAAAAAAATCTGCAAGGTAATGGACCTGGCCTTAAAAGCTGGTGTCCCATTTGTGGGATTTAACGATTCGGGCGGCGCCCGGATCCAGGAGGGCGTGGACGCACTTTCCGGCTATGGCCAGATCTTTTTCCGCAACTCGGCCGCCTCGGGCGTTATCCCCCAGATTTCAGCCATCATGGGCCCCACCGCCGGCGGAGCCGTTTATTCACCGGCCATGACCGACTGGGTGTTCATGGTAAAAAACAGCAGTTACATGTTTATCACCGGACCCGATGTCATCAAGGCTGTCACCGGGGAGGAAATTTCCTTTGAAGCGCTGGGGGGTGCCAAAACACACAATGAAAAAAGCGGGGTGGCGCACTTTGCCTGTGAAAGCGATGAAGACGCCATCAGCCGGATTAGGCGCCTGCTTTCCTACCTGCCCGCCAACAACATGGAAGATCCCCCGCTGGTGGAAAGCGGCGATGACCCCCATCGCACGGATCCGGCGCTGGATTCGATTGTTCCCGACAACCCCAACAAATCCTATGACATGAAAGCAGTCATCCGCGCCATCGTGGACAAAGGGGAAATCTTTGAGCCTCATGAGTATTTCGCCCGCAACATGGTTGTCTGTTTTGCGCGCCTCAACGGCCGGACCATCGGCATTATCGCCAACCAGCCCAAGATACTGGCAGGATGCCTTGACATTAATGCTTCGGACAAGGCCACGCGCTTTATCCGTTTTTGTGATTCCTTTAATATTCCGCTGTTGACCATTGCCGACGTTCCCGGGTATCTGCCCGGCAGCCAGCAGGAATGGGGGGGCATCATTCGCCACGGAGCCAAGCTGCTGTGGTGCTATTCGGAAGCCACGGTTCCCAAATTGCTGCTGGTAACTCGCAAAGACTACGGCGGCTCATATCTGGCCATGTGTTCTAAGGATCTGGGGGCTGACATGGCTTTTGCCTGGCCGACAGCCGAAATCGCGGTCATGGGTGCCGCCGGAGCAGCGAACATCATTCACCGCAAAGAAATCAGTGCTGCAGAAAATCCGGAGGCCAAGCGCCAGGAAAAAATCAGCGCATACAATGAACTTTTCGCCAATCCGTACGTGGCCGCCAGCAGGGGTTATATTGATGCCGTTATCGTGCCCAGTGAAACCCGGCCGCGGCTGATTGCGGCCCTGGAGGCGATGTGCAGCAAACGTGAGACCCGGCCGCCTAAAAAACACGGCAATATTCCGATGTAATTGTTTATTGCCCATTGAATATTGATGATTTGTGGAAATCGCTTCGACCAATCGATAGGATTCATCCAATATTCAATCGTCAATAGTAAATATTCAATCCAAAGGGGTGCCTATATGAGTGAAAATAAAAAAGTCACCGCCGCTATCGCCGCAGTGATCGATTATATCGAGGAAGAAGAAGCCGCCATGCTGTTGCAGCCGCCGATGCCCGGCATGCCTCTTGCGGACGTCCGCGGGCCGGATGCGGCTTTCAAACCATGGAGCATGAACGGACGGCAGATGCAGATGCAGATACGCAACCTGATGCAACTGAGAGCATTTCAAAGAAAACTCGGGGTGTAACTCATCACCGGATACCATTTTTTTCAAGGAGCATAAAATGAGTGAAGACATTCAAGTTAAAATGACCACCATGAACTATGACAAAGATCGACCGGCAGCGGAAAATCCCGTCAAAATAGAGGATCTGTCCCTGCGGGATGGCCACCAGTCCCTGTTTGCCACCCGGGGACGCACCGAAGACATGATCCCGGTGGCTGAAATGATGGATGACGTCGGCTTCTGGGCCCTGGAAGTCTGGGGGGGAGCAACCTTTGACACCATGCACCGCTTTTTAAACGAAGATCCCTGGGAACGCATCCGGACTTTGAAGCGCTATATCAAAAAAACGCCTTTCTCCATGCTGCTCAGGGGACAAAATCTGGTGGGCTACCGCAACTATGCCGATGACGTGGCCCGCGCCTTTGTGGAAAGGGCGGCGGAAAACGGCATGGATATTTTCAGGACCTTTGACGCCTTAAACGATTTCCGCAATTTTGAGACCGTGGTCCCGGTGATCAAGCAGTGTGATAAACACTTCCAGGGATGCATCTGCTACTCGCTGACCGAACCGCGTATGGGCGGAGACGTTTACAATATCGACTATTACCTTAAAAAAGCCAAAGAGCTCGAGTCCATTGGGGCAGACAGTATCTGCATCAAGGACATGGCCGGCCTGGTGGCCCCCTATGATGTCTTCGCCCTGATCAAGGCACTCAAAGACGAGGTCAGCGCACCGATTCACCTGCACAGCCACTTTACCTCGGGCATGTCCCAGATGAGCATGCTCAAAGCCATTGAAGCCGGGGTGGATATCATCGACACCTGCATGTCCCCCTATGCGTTTCGCACGTCGCACGCCGCCGTGGAACCGCTCGTCATGGCGCTGCTGGGGACCAACCGCGACACCGGCTTTGACATTCATCACCTGGCGGCCATCAATGAAATCCTGGAAAAAGAAGTGATCCCCAAATACCGGCACCTGCTCGACGACACCAAGATGTCAATTATCGACATTAACGTCCTGCTGCACCAGACACCGGGAGGCATGCTGTCCAATCTTGTCAACCAGCTGCGGGAAATGGATGCCCTGGACAAACTCAAAGATGTGTTTGCCGAACTGCCGCGGGTACGCAAAGATCTCGGCCAGGTCCCGCTGGTCACTCCTACCAGCCAGATTGTCGGCATCCAGACCGTCAACAACGTGCTGTTTGACGACGAAAAGGAACGCTACAAAATGATCACCGCCCAGGTCAAGGACCTGTGCTACGGACTGTATGGGAAAACCGCCACACCGATTAATCCGGAAGTTCAAAAAAAGGCGTTAAAAGGCTACGAACGCGGTGAAGAGCCGATCACCTGCCGACCCGCGGAAGTCCTGGAACCCGAACTGGACAAAGCCAAAGAAGATGTTAAGGGCCTGGCCGCAGATCTGGACGACACGCTGATTTACGCCCTGTATCCGGTCACCGGCAAACGCTTTTTGAAATGGAAATACGGCAAAGCGCAACCGCCTGAAGAGGTCAGGGCCAAAACACTGGAAGAGGTCAAGGCCGAAGAAGAACTCATCAAAAAAGCGCGGGCCGGAAAACTGGTTGAAAAACCGGACAAACAGCAGCCGCCCAAAGGCGAAAACCTGCGCACCTTCAACGTTTTTGTGGATGATGAATATTTCGACGTCGGTGTCGAATCAACCGGCGGAGCCCCGGTGGTCAGTTACGTTCAGCCCGGCACGATGCCAGCCCCGGCACCGGCAGCACCCGCACCCGTTGCGCCGGCAGCCGCACCCGCCCCACCAGCACCGGCCCCTGAGGCCGCGGCCAAAGCGGCCCCGGCAGCCGCACCCGCCGCTGACACCGACGGCACCCCCCTGGCGGCCCCCATGCCCGGCATGATCGTCAACTATGAAAAAAATGTCGGAGATACGGTCAATGAAGGGGAAACCGTGCTGATCCTGGAAGCCATGAAAATGGAAAACGCCCTGCCGTCTCCAACCAGCGGCACCGTAAAGGCCATCAATTTCAGCAGTGGCGATTCGGTGGCCAAAGGGGATGTTCTGGCGATTATAGGGTAATTGCGGGTAGGAGCTTAGGAGATATGCCATTATGAAAATTCACGAGTATCAGGCCAAGGAACTGTTTCAAAAATATGACGTGCCGATCCCCAGCGGCCAGGTGGCCTTCTCCCCGGAAGAAGCGCTCTTGCGGGCGGAAGCCCTGGGCGGCTACCCCGTGGTCGTAAAAGCCCAGATTCACGCCGGAGGACGCGGCAAGGGCGGCGGCGTCAAGCTGGCCGGCTCAGCTGCGGAAGTCACCGATCTTGCCGGGCAAATCATCGGCATGAATCTTGTTACCCACCAGACTGGGCCCGGAGGCCGGATCGTTAAAAAAGTCCTGGTGGAACAAGGCCTGGCCATTGAAAAAGAACTCTATTTAAGCCTGGTGGCTGATCGAACTACGGCTAAAATCGTCGTTATGGCCAGCCAGGCCGGGGGAATGGACATTGAGCAGGTCGCCGCTTCCAGCCCTGAAAAAATCATCAAGGTTTTTATCAATCCCCTTCAGGGCATCCAGGCCTATCATTGCCGGGAAGCCGCCTTTGGCCTGAAGCTGGCACCAGCGGCCATCAAGCCGTTTGTGGGCATGCTGAAAAATCTCTACCGGCTGTTTGTGGATTATGACTGCTCGCTGGTGGAAATCAACCCTTTGGTGCTGACCGCTGATGAAGCTGTAATCGCACTGGACGCCAAGATTAATTTTGATGATAATGCCTTGTTTCGCCATCCCGACATTGTCGCCTACCGCGATCTGGATGAAGAGGATCCGCTGGAAATCGAGGCCTCCAAATACAATTTGAATTACATCAACCTGGACGGAAACGTCGGCAACATGGTCAATGGTGCCGGCCTGGCCATGGCCACCATGGATCTGATCAAGCTGGCCGGCGCCGAACCGGCCAATTTTCTGGATGTGGGCGGCGGCGCCAGCGCGGAAATGGTGGAAAACGGTTTCCGGATTATTTTAAGCGATCCGAATGTGGATGGCATTTTAATAAACATTTTCGGTGGAATCCTGCGCTGCGATGTGCTGGCCGAAGGGGTTGTGCAGGCGGCCAAAAAAATCGGCATTAGCATTCCGGTGGTCGTGCGCATGGAAGGGACCAATATCGACGAAGGGCGTCGAATTCTTGCCGAATCGGATCTTGATCTGATTACGGCAGTGGACTTGAAGGATGCCGCCGAAAAGGTAGCGCAAATCGTCGGTGCCTGAAACTCGCGGCTGTTGGAGGCAGGAAAATGAGCATTTTTGTGGATAAAAATTCGCGGGTGGTGGTCCAGGGCATCACCGGCAAGGAAGGGCAGTTTCATACCCGGCAATGCCTGGCATACGGGACCCGAATCGTTGCGGGGGTTACCCCGGGCAAAGGCGGCCAGAAAATGGATGACGTGCCCGTATTCGACACCGTGCGCGCGGCCGTGGTCGAAACCGGTGCCAATTGCAGCCTGATTTTTGTACCGCCGCCTTTTGCCGCCGATGCGATCATGGAAGCCGCCGATGCCGGCGTCGATGTCATCGTAACGATAACCGAGGGCATCCCGGTGCTGGACATGATGAAAGTGATGAATTACCTGCAGTCAAAACCCTTGCGGCTCATCGGCCCCAACTGCCCGGGCATTATTACCCCCGGCGAAGCCAAAATCGGGATCATGCCCGGACCGATTCATCTACCTGCAGGTCCGGTGGGGGTGGTGTCGCGCTCCGGCACCCTGACATACGAAGTGGTCCACCAACTCACCCAGCGGGGCATCGGCCAGACCACCTGCCTCGGCATCGGCGGCGATCCGATCATTGGCACCAGCTTTATCGACTGCCTCAAAGCTTTTGAAAAAGACCCCGAAACCCGCGGGGTGGTGATGGTCGGGGAGATCGGCGGCAGTGCCGAAGAAGAAGCCTCCGAATTTGTTGCCGAACAAATGAGCATACCGGTGGTGGGCTTTATCTCCGGGCTGACTGCCCCCCCGGGCCGGCGCATGGGTCATGCCGGTGCTATCATCAGCGGCGGCAGCGGTACGGCCGGTGCCAAAATCGAGGCGATGAAAGCCGCCGGCATCCACGTATGTGAAAACCTGGGCACCCTGGGGGAACTGTGCGCCGAGGTTTTAAATTAAAGGTGTCATGGCCTTGGGAAAAGGTTTAACCTCAATCGAGTCAGGCTCAATTTGTCTGTTGTCCGT
>JAOZSC010000124.1:2499-7278 GCA_029939875.1 Desulfobacterales bacterium | reverse complement strand
TCGATCAAGCTGTATGGATCGGCGAGGTCATGTCTATAGCGAGCAAAGGTCGCCGCTTCCCGATCGAATCGATTCAGTCCGCCCCCCCAGGTGCCGACCCAGAGCTTACCTGCCCGGTCGACATAAACCGCGGCGACAAGATTTTCACTCAGAGTTTGAGGATCGTCAGGATCATGCTGATAACGGGTGAACCGGGTCGTTTCAGGATTGAATTTACAGAGTCCACCGTCCGTGCCGACCCACAGGTTGCCCGAACTGTCCCCACTGATTGATCTAACCAAATTGTGACTGAGGCTGGCGGGATCATCGGGGTCATGCCGAAAGTGAGTAAACTGTTCTGTTTTCGGATCGAACCGATCGAGGCCGCCCTCCGTGGCGACCCAGAGGACACCGGTGCTGTCTTCAACAACCGCCCAGACGATATTATTGCTCAGGCTGTGCGGGTCATCCGGTGCGTGCCGGTAACGCGTGAATTGCCTGCTTTCACGATCTAGTTTGTTGAGCCCTCCCATCGTACCCACCCAGATCGCCCCGGCCCGGTCTTCATAAACAGCCCGTACAATATTATTGCTCAAGCTGTGAGGATCGTCAGGGTCGTGCTGGTAGCGTATGAAAGCGTCCTTTTCCCGGTCATATTGATTGAGGCCGCCGCCCCAGGTGCCAAGCCACAGTACGCCGCTTTGGTCTGCGGCCAAAGCCCGGACATAATTGTGACTCAAGCTGTGGGGATCGTCCGGGTCGTGGCGGTACACTTTTATGCCGGCGCCGTCATAGCGGTTCAGTCCGTCAAGTGTGCCAAACCACATAAAACCGTGGTTATCCTGGACTACTGACTTTACTTGAACATTTGAGAGTCCATCTTCAGCAGTGAGCCGGCCAAACCTGAGATACCGGCTCTGCAGCAGATCCGCGGGACGCCGGGATGCCGCCGGGCCTGCCGCCGTATTCTGTGCACCGACAAACTCAACGTTTAACCCTGAAATAAAGATAGAAACCGCCAGGATGGCAATGGTCGGAAATTTATGCAGGGTGTTCATCATCGTTGCCCCTCTGAAAGGTGACGAATAACAAGGTCTTCAAGACGGCAGTCAGCCGGTACAGCCTGGTGCGTAAAATTGCATCGGTGATCGTTTCGTCCGGCATGGGAAAATTTCTAATAATAAATTGAATAGGTTATAATAACATACAGGCAAATTATCATAAATGAATTTAAAATCAATAAATTAATGCAGTGGATATCCCCCCCTTCACATCAATGATATTCTTGATGGCCGGTGGACAGCGGAGCATATGCGATTTAAGTATGGTGTCCCCGGAATTGGCGTCTTGAATCATATCCCGAACATCAAGAGGGGCCTGTTTGAACCTTAATTGAGCGATTAGGATTAAACCTAAGTTGAGCGTTTTTAATTTTTGAAGATGTGATTTTTAGAGTATTTTTAAGGAATTTGGTCTATTGTGGATGGACACTATCTAATATTTGTCCTGTCTGTATCCAGAAGACCTGCGGTCAGAAGCTTTTTTGCAATCTCATAAATGTCTTTTTTGTCACCTTGTTTTCTGATTCCGGCTGCCAGTATATAAACGATCACTGTCTGTTTATCAATTTTATAGATGACCCGATATCTTCCGGCAGCATGTAGCGAACGAAATCCGGATAGGTCCTTGACCAGCATCTTGCCCTGTTTGTCCGGTTCATCCGACAATCCTTCGATTCGATTAAGGATTGTGCGCCGGATTTTCTTATCAGAAATTTTCCCAATCAGGGTAAGGCAGGTGTCGGTAATGAGAACCTTGTATTTCAAAGCCCCAGCCTTTCATAAGCATCTGATAATGCATGGGTGCGGCCGGCTTTGACGTCTTCTATACTGGCTCTCAAGTGCTTCATTAGTTCAGAATCAGAAAGAACCTCTAAGGTTTCCAGCAGCCCTTCATATAATTCCCAGCTCATGACCGCCATTACTTCCTTGTTTCTTCTTGTAACGGCAAGGATTTGATCTTTGGCGGCCTGATCAGGGAGTTTCATGAATTTATTCCTGGCCTCGGTTATCGGTATTTTTTGCATCGGCAGGTCCCCCGAAAAAAATTGCATTACGATCTTATATTAGCGTGTACACCTTAAAGTACATCAACTTGTACGTTTTGTCAACTTTTTACAAAGAAGAAGCTGATTTGGCGGGCGTGGGCAAGACCGATATTCATGATATCGAAAAAGGAAAAGAAACCAATTGCAGATAGATGCCTTTTTTTACTTTTCTTGCAAATGTGAATATAGACTTCGAATATGCAAAGAATACTAAGTTCTTAATTCGGGGTTCGGTAGGGCCTGATTTAATCCGATCTTTTCTTGAGAACGATATTGGGATGCTCGCCTGCCGTATGGCGCTAAATTACCGGACGAGGCAGCGGGCCACCCATTTGCCGGCAACAGTTTGCAACTGCTCCAATTCTTCCCGGCTGTACTGGCAGTCACCGTCATCAAAAAATTCAGGGTGCAGGACGTGGGCGTCGCGAAACCGCTGCAGCACATACAGCCGGGCGCCTTGAATCAGCCGGGCAATACCCTCTATGGCCTGCGGGGTGACGATGGGTTTGACGCAGGTGGTTCTGAATTCATAGTCCTTGCCGGATTCCATGATCACCTGAATGCTGGTAAAAAGAGCGGCTGGATTGCAGTTGGGATTGATGAAAGATTTATATTCCTGTGGATCGGTTTTCAAATCCATGGCAATGTAGTCCACGAGATCTTCTTCGATCAGGCGCCGGAGCACCTCGGGACGGCTGCCGTTGGTATCCAGTTTCACCGGGTAGCCCAAGGCCTTGACCCGCGTGCAAAGATCCACCAGGTCCTTTTGCAGGGTGGGCTCACCGCCCGAAATCACCACCCCGTCCAGAAATCCAACGCGCTGCCGGAGAAAATCAAATATCTTCTCGTCGCTGAAATCCGCCGGACACGCGCCGGCCCCGGTGGCCAACTCAGGGTTGTGGCAGTAAGGACAGTCAAAATTACAGCCCGAGCAGAAAATGACCGAACTGATTTTTCCCGGATAGTCGATTAAGGAGCTCTTTTGTAAGCCGCCGATTCGCATATTGGTTAATTTGGTTGATTGAGTTGATTAAACGGCATCGGCCAGACGGCTTTCCGGCTGCGGATGGCTGATTTCAGCATCTCCGTTGCGAACTACCAATTTCCCAGGCTGACGGCTGTCCACCTTGAACAGTTTGCGGTCGCCATATTCGGTCTGTTTGCCGCTGTTCCACTGCTTGACCGGCCGCAGGTAACCGACCACCCGGGAATAAACCTCCGTTTCCTGGTTGCAGATGGGGCAAGTTTTCTGTTCGCCTTCAAGATACCCATGGCTCGGGCATACGCTGAAAGTCGGGGTCAGGGTGAAGTAGGGCAGCCGGTAACTGGCGGCCACCTTGCGCACCAACGCCTTGACGGTCTCGATATCGGTGACCTGCTCGCCAAGGAAAATGTGCAGCACGGTTCCGCCTGTATACTTGGTCTGCAACTCGTCCTGCAGGCTCAAGGTATCAAAAATATCATCACTGTAGTTGACCGGCACCTGGCTGGAATTGGTGTAGTACGGGGCGGCGCCATCGCGGTACTCGGTTTCGTTAGCGCAGATGATGCCGCCAAACTTTTTTTTGTCCAGCAGGCAAAGCCGGTAAGCCGTGCCTTCGGCCGGGGTCGCCTCCAAGTTGAAAATAGCGCCGGTTTCCTCCTGGATTTCGGTGATGCGTTCGCGCATAAAGTCCATCACTTTCAGGGAAAATGCCTGGCCGGCAGCGGTAGTGATATCTTCGCCCAAAAAATTCAGGCAGGCTTCATTCATTCCGATGATGCCCACGGTGGAAAAATGATTTTTCCAGTAAAGGCCACTGGCCTCCTTGATCTGCCGCAAGTAAAAACTGGAATAAGGATAAAGGTTTTCATCGGTGAATTTTTCCAGCACCTTGCGCTTGATTTCCAGGCTGTCGGCAGCCAGTTTGATAAGGCTGTTCAAGTGGGCAAAAAAAGCCTCTTCGCCGTCGCTGATAAAACCAATGCGCGGCAGGTTAATCGTCACCACCCCGATGGAGCCGGTCAGGGGATTGGCTCCGAACAGTCCTCCGCCTCTTTTCAGCAGCTCGCGGTTGTCCAGCCGCAGGCGGCAGCACATGGAACGGGCATCTTCCGGTGACATGTCCGAGTTGACAAAGTTTGAAAAATAGGGAATCCCGTAACGGCCGGTCATCTGCCATAGCGCCGTGAGGTTGGGATTGTCCCAGTCGAAATCCTTCGTTATATTATAGGTCGGGATGGGAAAGGTAAACACCCGCCCCTTGGCATCACCTTCCATCATAACCTCGGCAAAAGCCCGGTTGATCAGGTCCATTTCGGGCTGAAAATCTGCATAGGTATCTTCTTTTTCCATGCCACCGACAACCACGGGTTGATCCTTTAAAATGGAAGGCACATAAAGATCCATGGTAATATTGGTAAACGGTGTCTGAAAACCCACCCGGGTGGGGATGTTGATGTTGAAAATAAATTCCTGCAGCGCCTGTTTGATCTGCGCATAATCAAGGCCGTCAAAACGAATGAAGGGGGCCAGCAGGGTGTCAAAGTTCGAAATGGCCTGGGCGCCGGCGGCTTCGCCCTGCAAGGTGTAGAAAAAATTGACGACCTGGCCCAAAGCGGAGCGAAGATGCTTGGGGGGTGCGCTCTCAACCTTGCCCTCAACGCCTTTGAAACCCTGCTTGAGCAGGTCCTGTAAATCCCATCCCACACAG
>JAOZSC010000124.1:0-2489 GCA_029939875.1 Desulfobacterales bacterium | reverse complement strand
AACCGACAGCAGGCTCAAATCGTGGATGTGAAAATCGCCATCCTTATGGGCCTGGCGGATTCCCGGGGGATAGATGCAGTTGAGCCAGTATTCGGCGGTGACATCCGATGAAATATAGTTGTTGAGTCCCTGCAGGGAAAAGCTCATGTTGCTGTTTTCTTTTACCTTCCAGTCCTGCTTCTGGATGTAATGGTTGACCAGGTCGGCACTGTGCTTGGTGGCAATCTGCCGGATCTGGGCATGCTGTTCGCGGTATAAAATGTAGGCCTTGGCCGTGCGGTAAAACGGTGTGTCCAGCAAGACCCGTTCGACGATATCCTGGATTTCTTCCACCTCGGGGACGGATCCCAGGCGCAGCTCATGGGCCAGGGTTAATACCCGCAGGGTCAGTTTGCGGGCCTCCCGTTCTTCGAATTCTGAAGTGGCCCGGCCGGCCCGGGTGATCGCAGCGGTGATTTTCGATGAATCGAACTCGACAACCCGTGCATCTCTTTTCTTAATCCTATCGAACATCTCAGGTACCTCTCGCGCTTTCTGAATTAAAAATTGACGATCTCGTAAAAAGTCCAACTTCTGCGTTGTGCTGCATTTCGTAATCATTCAACGTACGAAAAGTACGCTCCCCACGGGACCGGCGGATAGCCGATGATACAAAATTTGCACGCCTTGAATCTGAACTTTTTACGAAACCGTCTAAATCGGACTTTTTACGAGTTCATTAAAATTCCGTTCCACAGTTCTTCGAAAAACCCCATCCGCCTCCGCCGCACGCAAATCGCTGCCCGCGGCAGGTTCAATTCACCAGGATTTTACCCGGAAATGTAACCTGCGAGAAATCGGCTGTCAGAAAAGAAGGGTTTTTTACCCATTTTAAGCAGGCCCGGCCCAAGAAAAGGTATGCATCCGGGTTTTGAGGCTTATTTGAAACCCTTGCCGAATGACAAGATTACTTATACCACAATATCTTGCGGTATGTCAACGGGAAAATTCAATATATAGTGCCATTATTTAAACATCCGGCACACTCACCGGTGGGTCCAATGTGCCTGGCACAGATCGTGCGAAAATATAGGATTTGAAAAATACCGGAATTCATGGCATAAGTCATACAGGCCGCCAGGGTTGAAAGGCTCAACGTCCAGCGTTACAGATTGAAACCACTTTAATTGGCCCTATCAATCAACACGACCGCTAAAAAATGTCTACCCGCGCCATCCAGTTTTTGAAACAAAAAAAGATCCCCTTTGAGATCATCACTTACCATCACGAGGAAAAAGGGGCGGCCTTTGCCGCCGGGGCCACCGGATTTGCCCTGGAAAAAACCGTCAAAACCCTTGTGGTGGATATCGGCAGAAAACAGTACACCCTGGTATTGATGCCCGGCAACCGGCGCCTTTCCATGAAGCACCTGGCCCGGTTCTATGACACGAAACGCGCTGCCATGGTGGATGTGCCCACCGCCGAGCGCATTACCGGCTACCGGGTGGGCGGCATCAGCCCCTTTGGCACCCGCCAAAAACTACCGGTAATCATGGACCGGAACATTTTGCGCTTTGACAGGGTGCTGATCAACGCCGGCCAGCGTGGCAGCATGCTGTTGATGGCGCCGGCCGACATCCGCGCTGCCCTGGCCTGTGAGGTGGCAGGTGTGGGAGATCCTTGATCAAAAATCAATTTTTCAGTTCAATGGCTGGAGCCAATCCGCGAAGCGCGCATCTTTCAGTTGCAGGATATCATTCATCAACTCCATCACCTGCCGGGTAACGGGTCCGGGGGCTTGAAGATCGCGATTTTCAAAGCGTGCCACCGGAGACACCTTGACGCTGGTATAGGAGGTAAACATTTCGTCGGCGGTCAGTGCCTCGTCAGCCGTGATGGGAACCTCTTGGGTTGTAATCCCGATCCGGGGGGCAGCGTCGAGGATGGACATGCGCGTGACACTGGACAGGATGCGGCCCAGGGGCGGAGTCTTGAGAACATTGTCTTTGACGATGAACACCGACTCGATGGATCCTTCTGCCAGGAAACCATCGGTTCCCAGGCTCAGGCCGACATCATAACCGCGGCTGTTGGCATCCTTGCGCACCAGGTAGCCGTTGAGATAATTCGCGCAGGCCTTGGCGCCCACCGGAACCGTTTCCGGGTGGATCTTGCGCCATTTTGACAGGCAGGCCGATATGGGTTTGATCGCACCCGGATCGAAGGGCTTCTCATCGGCAATGGCAAACACCGCCATGTCCAGGGGGGAGTCCAGAACCAGTTCGAGCAGGGTTTCCCGGCCCCAGTAGGCCAGGATTTTTACCATCCCGCTTTGCATGTCGTTGGCCCGGACAGCCTCCTTGACAGCCTGCAGGATTTCTTCAGGTGCATAGGCCAGCTTCATGCCCAAAAGCTCGGCGGTTGTCATCAGGCGCCGGATGTGGGCATCGGACCGAAACGCCATGGGCCCTTGGGGACCCGGGTACACCCTGAAAACATCAAAAATGGCC
>JAOZSC010000123.1 GCA_029939875.1 Desulfobacterales bacterium | reverse complement strand
GTTACTGTGCCCACTCATCAACGGCTGACATGGTAGAAGTGGCTACTTGGAAGGAAATGGAGAACAAAGGTGTTGCATTGGCAGATTTTTCCTTACCAACTTACAAGCACTGTGACCAGTGTGGTCTTCACTGCCTTCCTTTTTCACAGGATATGCCGATTGAGTGGGTGTGGGGAACTTCTTTAAAACAAAAAAAGCCCATACCCATTCCGGCGAACTTGGTTTTCCATGGATATAAGGTGCAACCAGGCCACGATTGTAAGGCTTTTCTTACCAGTGATTCAAATGGATTGGCAGCCGGTAATAACCTGGAAGAAGCTATTTTTCATGCGGTTTGTGAAGTCATAGAACGTGATGGCGTTACCCTCTTTCATAGAGCCTCGACTTCCGCACTTTTGATTGATATTGACAAGGTTCATAACCCACTGGTTTTGTATGCAATTGAAAATATACAACGAAGTGGGTTGAAGTTGATAATGCTCTATCTCCCCCAGTCTGTTGTTACAACAATCTTGGCCATTTTGGTTGATCAAACAAATCAGGGTAGAGCTTTTTATACAACAGGCAGTAGTTCCCATACTGATCCGGAACTCGCCATTTTACGAGCCATCACCGAAGCCAATCATGTTCGCATTGGGATTCACCAAGGGAATTTGGCTTCGGGCAGGCAGATAGACGAAAGACGATTTGATATGGTCCAGGCTGAGAAACTCACGCGTTTCAATGGTTCCATACAAGTATCACAATTAGCGGACGTATCATCCATGGATTTACGGGATGACATTACGTTCATCCTTAAGCGTTTACAGGAAGTAGAGTCAGATATTTGGGTATATAATTTAACTCGTCCTGGTATCGACGTGCCGGTTGTCAGAGTGATCTGTCCAGGATTACAGCCAGGAGATAATTTTCCTTGTCTTCGTCCCTCTAGAAGATTGAAATCGGAACTTCAAAATAAATCGTTGAAAGACTTTCCACAAGGGTATGAAGATGACTTCCTTTGGTGATAAATGGTATGGCAATAAATCCCGTATTTAATCTTCAGTGGCACCTAACCACACGCTGTGAGCTGAAATGCCGTCACTGCTATTTGCGTGGTCGAAACAGGTCATCTGCAAACGAGCTGGATTTGGATCAATGTTGCCAGGTTATCGACAGTTTTGTCCATGCTGCTGTGGTGTTGGATGCAAGACCTACTGTGGATCTGACCGGTGGCGATCCTCTGTTATATCAACATTTCTGGGAGCTGCTTGACTATCTTCGCAAAAAAAATGTACAAATCTCCATTCTTGGGACTCCAGACAAACTGAACCATTTTACGGCCAAACAACTCAAGAGCTACGGAGCTATGGATTACCAGCTCAGTATTGACGGTTTGGAAGAAAAACACGATTGGTTGAGACATAAGGGGAGTTTTGCAAAAAATATGGAAGCCTTTGGTCTCCTGAAGCAATACGACATCTCAACTGGCATGATGTATACACTGACCAGGCATAATCGTGATGACTTGATACCTGTTATGAATTTGGCAGCTGAGATGGAACACCGGGCCTTTGCCTTTGATACGGTTTCACCTGTCGGCCCTGAAGATGGTTGTCAATCACTCATGCTGTCACCTCTGGAATTTCGACAGATCTATAAAGAGTATTTACAAGAATCAAAGCGCTTAGGTGAAAAGGGATACCGAACTGTTTTTACGAGGAAAAACCACCTGTATGCCTTGATCATGGAAGAAGAGAACCGCTTAAAACCCATTGAATCCGATAGAACAACCTATTTTATGGGGTGCCCCATTGGAAAGGGATTAATTATTAATGCAGACGGCTCAGTTTTATGTTGCCCACGCATTCCAATTGAAATCGGTCGTGTACCTCAAGAGGAAATACTTGATATCTTACTCTACTCAGACATGTTAACAAAATTTAGAGATCGTTCAAATCATCGTGTTTGTGGCAACTGTTCTCTGTTTCAATACTGCCGGGGATGCCGAGCAAGTGCTTGGGGTGTCAGTGGGGATATATTTGGTCCCGATCCTTATTGTTGGAAGCAGGTTGAAGCACAGGATGTTGAGACTCCCTTATCAACGGATGAAGGAGAAGAATCTATTCAGCCATCACAAGAACAATCGTATGAAAATGGACGTAAAATCATGAGTATTTATTACGGTTGGGATTATCAACCAAGACCAAAATATGATGCTAACGTCCAGCAAATATTAGGTAGAGCATGGCGTGACCTGGAATTTCGCAAACAACTGTTAACCGATCCAGAAGAAGCGTGTCAGCAAGCCGGCATTGAGGTATCTGATACAATCCTGTTTGAATTGGGACGTATCGAGTTTGATTCCATTTATGACATACTTGCTGATACAACAAACCAATAATCTTAGCCACAGGAGGAGAAAACATGGCTGACAGAGAAAAACGGGACCGTATGTTGGGAATGCTGCTTACCGATCGTAAATTTGCCGATGCTGTTTTTGAAGATCCTGAAAAGGTATTGACGGATCTTGGTTTCGGAGCTGATGAGATTGAAACAATTAAAGGAATAAAGCGTGAGAGTTTCAGCCATTTATCTGACAAGTTAGATGCACGAATGACTCAAAACCAGCGGACATCATCTAAAGAATGTTTCCCCGACGAACCACCCAGTAAAAAATAGAAAGCCATTTGGAATTCTTATGCTGGTACCGGTGATTGCAATGATGGACGTGAGCACAATCCCATCGAAGCGTGCTATGCAGGCCGTAAAAGCCTTTAAACCGAAAGGATTCTCGGCCATGATCAAAAAATTTGAATTGAAACTGATGGGCGCTGTTCTACCGAACTCTACCAGTTAATTGGAAAAAGCCGCAATATTCGTGAATATACGCACTTCAATCGATGTCGGCAGGTCCGTAATTTATATGCTGTAGTGGTTCCCGGTTTGTCCGCGATATTCCACGCCTAGAATACTCACATCATCATCCGGTTCTGCCGGCCGGCGAAAATCGATCGCTGCTGTGTAGACCGATCCCACCAGATCTTGCACGGGTTTATAGCGATATTTTTCGAGGCTGTCATAAAATCGCTGTTTTCCAAAAAAAGCGCCTGTCGGGTTGCGGTTTTCAATCAGCCCATCGGTATACAGCAATATTTTATCACCCTTGTGAAGTACAAGCGTCTGGTGACCGGCGGATTGCCCGCAGTCAAGGCCGACAACGGAACCGTGGTGGTCAAGTGTTTCCATGGGCCCGTTGGCGCGCAACAACATCGGTGGTGGATGGCCGGCATTGCTGTAAGTCAGCAAACCCTGCCGGACATCGATGGTCATACAAATAATACTGAAAAAACTGTCAAAGCGTTCGTACGGAAATGCCTGGTAGAGTTTTGCCAGCACAAGCTCCGGCGATACCAGTTCGCAGTTGTTGCCTAAAAGACCGTCGCCGCTGTTTAAAAACTGGGATACCGCCACCGAGATTAAAGCGGCCGGAACGCCATGACCGCAAACATCAAGCATGTACAGGCCGATCTTGTGCTCGTCCATGTTGTGGATGTTGAATATATCGCCGCCGATTTGTGAACAGGGTTCGAACTCCCATGCAACCTGTATGTTTGTAATTATCGGTGATCGGGCCGGTAGCAGACTTTTTTGAATGGCCGCCGCTGCTTCAAGATCCCGGACAATCAGTTTTTGCTTTTCCTGCAGCTCGATTTTTTGTTTTTCAATGTCCGTCACATCGTAAATGATTATCAGGAACATTTTGCGGCCCTGAAACGTCACTTTGCGGGTGCTGAACTGAAGATATTTTTGCACGGGTTTGCCGTTGATATAAAATATGCGATTTAACGGCTGTTTGTCTACAGACGGTTTGTCGGTGAGGTTAAGGATCAGAGAACGGCGCAGGAGGCAGTTGGCACATTGGGAGGTTTTACCGCAGGCTTTATTTTCCAAAACGGCGTTGATGCAGCCGACAGTTTCTCCAAACCCTGCTTCCAGGATAGATTCCGCGGCATTGTCGAAAAGATCCAGAAAAGAATTGTTAAATTGATGGATCTTCATATTTTCATCGGCAATCAGAACCGCTGAGTCCATATTGTCGAGCAGAAGATTTAAAAACTCATTGGATTCTTTTAAATTTTGTAATTCGGTCGGCATAGTGTAACGACCCCTCGTGCTCAAGTAAAAAAGCCGGGTTTATGGACACATCCTTAAAAACCCTTTTTATGTAAGATCCAGGTGATAATATAGTTCAATAATCGGAATTGTAAACGATCACGTTTTTTTTCATTGTTGGCGGTTTGATTCATATGCTATCTAGTTCTATACGAGCCGTCCGCCTCTTGTGGAGGATGTGAAGGGGTATAATTGATGAACGTCCAACACCGAATAAATAAAGCGCCAAAAAGCCTGGCGGAGAAAAATTAAGGGGACCGGATGTTGAAAAAGCCGCCCAATGGGAAAAAATCACTGCTCACCGCCCTGGTTGCCAACCGGTCCGGGGAGATATTTGAGCTCGACGGCTATGCGGCTGTCGGCATGGCGGGAGAACAGGTGCAACCGCTGTCAGTGGTTGACACCCGCAATCTTCCGTACGGCGGTGAATTGATGTTTTTACCCGACCGCCGGCCGATTGTACTCAACCGCCACACCGGCAAGCTGGAAACTTTGGAGGAAAACCCCTTTGCGCCGGGGCAGCCGCTTTTTCCGGTGGCGGTCTTTAATTCTCCCGGGTACGTGGTTTCTGCCATCAGCGGCTATCGTGAAAATAAAAATGCTGTTCCGCTACCCCTGTTTTCATACGGAGCGGTGGGATGGCACCGGGGAAAATTCAGATCCGCCGTTATCCGGGTGGATGCCGAAAGACGTCAGGATCTCAGGTTGATGAAACATGAGGACGTTGTGGCCGGCATTGAGCGCATGCGCAGGCAGATGCCCCAAAACCGCTTGCGGGCGCATCTTGAAAGGTGTGCTTTGGAATACGGATGCCCGGCCGGCAAAAATTTTTTCCTGGGTCGCTGCGAAGCGCCCCTGCCGAGCTCCGGGCAGTGCAACGCTCGCTGCCTGGGCTGTCTTTCCCTGCAGCAGCATTCAGGGATTTCCCGCAGCCAGCAACGCATTGCATTTACCCCTTCAGCCGGGGAAATTACCGAGGTGGCCCTGGCCCACATCAAGCGGGTGAAACACAGTGTGGTCAGCTTCGGGCAGGGCTGTGAAGGCGATCCCTTGATGGCTTTTCGGGTCATCGAACCGGCCATTGGCCGGATTCGTCTGCAAACCGGCCGCGGCACCATTAATATGAATACCAACGGCAGTCTGCCCGACCGGCTGGGGCCGCTTCTGGATGCCGGCCTGGACAGTATCCGCATCAGCATCAACAGTGTCCGCAAAAAATGTTATGAGGCCTATTTCCGACCCCAGGGCTACGGCTTTTCCGACGTGCTCAAAAGCATCGACCTGGCACTTGAGCGCGGCAAATTTGTGGCCATCAATTATTTGAACATGCCGGGGTTTACCGACACCCCGGCGGAAGTGGAGGCGTTGGGTCAATTTTTGGAGAAATTTCCCATTCACATGATCCAGTGGCGCAACCTGAACTTTGATCCCCTGCGGTATTGGCAGGCCATGAACGGTGTCGATCAGGGTGGCAAACCGGCGGGCATGAAAAATGTGCTGGCACAGATCCGGAAACAATTTCCTGATTTGAAATATGGCTATTTCAACCCGCCCAAGGAAAAGTTCAAACTGCACACATAGTGCGCAATGTAAGGCAACGGACTACAGACAACAGACAAACGACATGAAATGGATCGAAGCCCGGGTGGTGTTTGATCATCCTGACGGTGAACTTGCCGCTGATCTGATCGCGTCAGTGTTTTTTGACCTGGGGCTGCAGGGGGTGGTGGTTGAAGACCCGGGCCTTGAACCGGAACAAGCCTGGGCCGAAGATGCCATCGGCCGGCCGGCCCATTATGCTGTCACCGGTTATTTGCCGCAAAACCGGCAGGGTGAGCAACGATGCAAAGTTCTGGAAAAAAACCTTAAACGCTTGCAGCAAAACCTGGACCTGGTATTCAGGATTCATTACCGCACAATGGATGAGCAGGACTGGGCTGAGTCCTGGAAGGCTTTTTTCTGGCCGCAGCAAATCAGCCGGCGCTTTGTTGTCAAGCCCACCTGGCGGGAGTATGAACCCGACGCGGGGCAAATGGTGATCGAACTGGACCCCGGCATGGCCTTTGGAACCGGCACCCACCCGACCACGAGCCTTTGTGTGCGGATGATCGAACAATATCTGAACCCGGGCGATGCTTTTTTGGATATCGGGACCGGTTCCGGGATTCTGATGGTTGCGGCGGCCAAACTGGGAGCCGGCAGAATCTGTGGTATCGACAAAGATCAAGTGGCCGTGGAGGTGGCGGCAGAAAACTTGAAGCTCAATGGTGTGCCAACCCAACAGTTCCAGCTGCAGGTGGGAAATCTTGTTGATTCTATCAATGACAAGTATCATTTTGTTGTCGCCAACATTTTGACCCATGTGATACTGGAGCTGCTTGATGATATCACCCGGGTGCTGGCCGATGGTGCTATTTTTATCTGCTCGGGCATTATCGATGAGAATAAGAACCTGGTAACGACTGCAATGGGCCGCCGTTTTGATCTGCTGGCAGTTGATACAAAAGAGCAGTGGGTGGCAATTGCAGCAAAGCGCAGAGCGCATGGCGCATAGAGCAAAGCGTAAGGGCATAGGGCATGGCGCAAAGGGCAGCGCTCATAGTGCAATAAACGACCGGACTTTTCCCGGCAGGTTGAGACATCGTACGGGGGGATCATGCGGATACTACTGGTTGAAGACGATGATAAAATTGCCGCTTTTATTGTCAAAGGGCTGCGGGCCGAAGGCTTTGCCGTGGACCATGCCGGCGATGGTGAAAACGGGCTGCACCTGGCGCTGACCGAGCCCTACGATACGGCCATTATCGATATCATGCTTCCCAGGCTCGACGGCCTGACGCTCATCGAGCGGATGCGGCGTGAGAAGGTCAAAACACCGGTGATCATCTTAAGCGCCAAGGGATCCGTCGATGACCGCGTGAAGGGGTTGCAAACCGGCGGCGATGATTATCTGACCAAGCCTTTTGCCTTTTCCGAACTGCTGGCCCGGGTGCAGGCCCTGATCCGCCGCAGCAGTGACATGGCCGAACCCACCCGGTTGGTTGTCGGTGAGATTACCCTGGATCTGGTCAAGCGGGAGGTGTTTCGGGCCGGGAAAAAAATCGAGCTGCAGCCCCTGGAGTTTTCCCTGCTGGAATATCTCATGCGCAATGCCGGCCGGGTGGTTTCCA
>JAOZSC010000122.1 GCA_029939875.1 Desulfobacterales bacterium | reverse complement strand
CGTGCTGGGCCTGAACCTGTTTGCCGTGGCAGCGCTGTACATGGCATCTTACAAGGGGCTGGACCGGGAAGTGAAAAAAGCCCTGACAGCCCCCTATAACAGCTGGCAAAACCGGATCGCCACACTCAAGTTCGTCCAGGACATCCCGCTGGCACCAGGGGATCCCAGCTATGAGCTGGCCCGACAGACCGATGAGGGCCTGGCGGTATTTTCGAAACTACCGACACTCATCTGCTGGGGGCAACACGATTTTGTATTCGATCGGAGTTACCTGAACGAGTGGCAGCGCCGGTTCCCGGAAGCCGAGGTCCACAGTTTCGCAGAAGCCGGGCACTATGTGCTGGAGGATGTCCCGGAAAAAATCATTTCCCGGGTCCAGGACTTCTTGCAAAGGCATCCCCTATGAAAACCACCCGACCAAATGACAGCGAAGTTGTGAATGTCGCCACCCACCTGAGCCGCATGGCCCGGCTCCAGCCGTATAAAAGAGCCGTCGTCTACCCGGTCGGCACTGATCGCAATGGACGCGTGGCCTATGCGCATCTGACCTTCCGGCAGCTCGACTGCGAATCCGACCGCCTGGCCCACGGCCTGGTGAAAGCCGGAATTGCCCGCGGCACCCGCACCATCTTAATGGTCAGGCCGAGTCTGGCGTTCTTTACCCTGGTGTTTGCCATGTTCAAATGCGCAGCGGTGCCGGTGGTCGTGGACCCGGGAATGGGCATCCGGCGCATGGTCGGCTGCTTCAAGCAAAGCCGCCCGGCCGCTTTTATCGGCATCCCCCCGGCGCATGTCATCAGGACCCTGTTTCCAAAGAACTTTAAAACGGTAAAAATCTGGGTCACGGTGGGACGCCGCTGGTTCTGGGGAGGCCTGACACTGAAACATATCCGTCAGACGGGAGGAAAACGTTTTTCGGCTGTCAAAACCCGAAAAGATGAAACGGCCGCCATTCTTTTTACCACCGGCAGTACGGGACCGGCCAAAGGCGTGGTCTATACCCACGGCAATTTTGAGGCCCAGATCCATCACATCCGGTCCCGTTTCGACATCGAGCCCGGTGAGATCGATTTGCCCACTTTCCCGCTTTACGCCCTGTTTGATCCGGCCCTGGGCATGACGGCCGTCATCCCGGATATGGACCCCACCCGGCCGGCCCATGTCGATGCGCGCAAAATCATCAAAGCCATTGATGACCAGGGCGTAACAAACCTGCCGGCTTCACCGGCCCTGCTGCATCGCGTCGGTACCTTCGGCAGGCAATTCGGCGTAAAGCTGCCGTCACTCAAAAGAGTCATCACCTCGGGTGCGCCCATCTCTGCGGACAACATCGAGCAGTTTTCATCCCTGCTGGTCGATGACGCACAAATCCATCCCGGCTATGGTGCCACCGAGGCGATGCCGGTGGCATCCATCGGCAGCCATGAAATTTTAGCGGATACCCGCAAATATACCGAACAGGGCTACGGTGTCTGTGTCGGACAACCGGTTGACAACATAGAGGTGCGCATCATCAACATCAGTGATGATCCCATCGGGCAATGGTCAGACAATCTGCCGGTCAAAGAAGGGGATGTGGGTGAAATTACGGTCAAAGGCGCGATGGTCACCGGACAGTACTTTGAAAACCCACAGGCCGACAGGCTCGCCAAAATCAAGGACAATGGCGGCATCCGACACCGCATGGGGGACCTGGGTTGGATGGATGCCAAGGGCCGCCTATGGTTTTGCGGCCGCAAGAACCATCGGGTCATCACGGAAAAACAAACCCTGTTCACCATTCCCTGTGAGGCGATTTTCAACCATCATCCCCGGGTATTTCGCAGCGCCCTGGTGGGCGTCGGTCCCCGGCACCACCAGATCCCTGTGATTTGCCTGGAGTTGAAAAAATCGTCCGGGAATAAAAGCAAAAAGGCGATCCAAAACGAGGTGCTCAAAATGGCGGCCGACAACGAACTGACCCGGCCCATTAAAACCGTCCTGTTTCACCGGGGGTTTCCGGTGGACATCAGACATAATTCAAAGATATTTCGTGAAAAATTAGCGCGATGGGCACAGAAAAAATTAAAATGATGCACAAGGAGCGCGTTGCCAACCAGCGGTCCCAAAAAATTCTGGTGACCGGTGGCGGCGGCTTCCTGGGCCAGGCGATGGTGAGACGCCTGGTCGACAGGGGCGATCATGTCCGCAGCCTGGCGCGCAATTTCTATCCCATCCTGGCAGACCTGGGCGTCGAACAGATCCAGGCAGACCTGTCCGATGCCCAGGTCGTTAAAAAAGCCTGTCAGGACCGGAACCTGGTCTTTCACACCGCCGCCAAGCCGCCCCCCTGGGGCAAATATGAAGACTATTACCGCACGAACGTGGTCGGAACGCAAAATATCATCGACGGCTGTCTGGACTGTAATGTTTCGCGGCTGATTTACACCAGTACCCCCAGCGTTGTGTTTGACGGCCGTGATATGGAAGGCGCCGACGAATCGGTTCCCTACCCCGCAAAATTCAATGCGTTTTATCCCCGAACCAAGGCCTTGGCCGAGCAAAGAGTCGTCCGTGCCGCTGGTGAGCACCTGTGCACGGTGGCCCTGCGGCCCCATCAAATCTGGGGACCGGGAGACCCCCACTTTGTTCCCCGCTTAATCGCCCGTGCCGCAAAGTTAAAACGCATCGGAAACGGCAAGAACCTGGTGGACACGACCTATATCGACAATGCGGCCGCCGCGCATATCCTGGCCGCCGACCGCCTGGCGGACAATCGCGCCATTTCCGGCAAAATTTACTTTATCAGTCAGGCAGAACCGATCCCGGTCTGGGATATGATCAATGCCATTTTAAACGCCGCCGGGCTGGAGCCGGTGTCAGGCTCGATATCTTATCGAACGGCCTGGCTGATGGGCGCGGTTTTCGAATTTGTTTATCGAGTGTTTCATATTCCGTCAGAACCCATGATGACCCGCTTTCTGGCGGATGCACTTGCCAAATCCCACTGGTTTGACATCACCGCCGCCAAGCGGGATCTGGGATATTTGCCGGCTGTTTCCACCCAAGAAGGCCTGCGCCGTCTGGCCGAATGGCTGCAAAGCAACAACAAAAAAGGAGTGAATCAATGGAGTTGACCGACATCGCCCCGCTGGAAAAATGGGTCGCACTTGAAAAGGACATCCACCGTCAAAGCGGACTGGATGTCAATGTATTCGACATCAAGGGATACCGCATATCGGATTTCAAGAATTGGGCCAATAACCTGTGCCCTGCAATCAAGGCCACCGACAAAGGCCAGAGTTTCATCTGCGCCACGGCCCACATGAACATCGCCGCCCAGGCCATGCGCGACCGGCAACCGGCGATCGAAGAATGCGATGCCGGGCTCATTAAAATGGTGGTCCCCATATTTGTCGATGATGAGTTTGTCGGGGCCGTGGGGGCCTGCGGTTTTTTGCTCGATGACGGTGAGGTCGACAGTTTTCTGGTCAACAAAATGACCGACATCGCCGAAGAAAAAGTGGATGCGCTTTCAGAAAAAATTCCAACCATCACCACCGCCAAAGCACAGGAATTTTGTCGCTATATCGAAGCGCAGATCAAGCAGGTCGTCGGTTAAAATAAATGGCAATCGCGTTCTATGCAATATGACAAATAAGGTATTCAATAATATGATTCTTCGCCGAAGCGGGTGAAATCACTGCCATTTATATCATAGATCATGCTTGAAAATTGAATGCCCACCGGTCCCCGATGTCGCGCATCCGATGGCCAACCAAATGACGCCAGACAGAGCCCTTTGCGGGCTTTTTTCCCCGGCACCGGCTAATTCAGGATACCGGGGGCAGATAACGATGGACGCCTGTTGACAGAAAGACTGGTTTGATATTAAACAAAGATAAAATTAATCAAAAAATCCGCCCGTCAGGGGGAGCCGAGCCAATGAACAAGATCATTCTTGCCGTTTTGGGTCTGGATCGTCCCGGAATCGTTGCCGCCGTGACCGGGATCCTCTTTGAGCAAAACTGCAACATCGAAAATGTCAGCCAGACAATACTGCAAACCGAATTTGCAGGAATATTTATCGTCACCATGCCGCCAAACGGTTCGCTCGAAATTCTGAGAGAAGCATTAAACGCCGAATTAAATCCCATGGACCTGCACGCACATATCGAACCCGTCACGAAAAAGCAGGCGGCCGCAGCGCCATCGAAACCAACCGAGCCCTTTGTCATCACGACCAAAGGCCCTGACCGCAAGGGACTTGTCGCCAAAATCAGCGCAACAATTGCCCGTTACGGTGTCAACATCTCCAATCTGCAGGCTGTTTTCAAGGGCGGCGATGAGCCCGGCGACAATATCATGATCTACGAAGTGGATGTGCCGGTGGACATTAACCGCCAGTCCCTGCACCAGGACCTGAGAGAAAAAGCCCGAGCACTGGCGTTGGATATCAGCATCCAGCACCGCAATATTTTTAAAACCATTAACCGGATATAGAAAGACACCCCATGCTGACCGATCAAGAAATCATCTCCACCCTGGAGATGCTTGAAAATGAGCACCTGGATCTTCGCACCGTAACATTGGGCATTAATCTGTTGGATTGCGCCGGTCATGATCTGGCGAAAGTCCAAAAAAGAATTCATACCCGTATCACCCATTTTGCCGAAAAACTGGTGCCGGTCTGCGATCTCATCGGGGAAAAATATGGGATTCCCGTGGTAAATAAGCGTATTGCTGTCAGTCCGATTGCGGTGGTGGGTGCGGCCCTGTCCTCATCCCAACTGGTCGCAATCGCCCAAACCCTCGATGCGGTCGCGGCCGAAGTCAATGTCGACTTTATTGGTGGCTTTTCGGCCCTGGTTGAAAAAGGCGTGGCCCGGGGAGATCATGCCTTGATCGAAGCCCTTCCCCAGGCATTGACGGCCACCGAGCGCGTTTGCGCCTCCATCAATGTTGCCTCCACCCGGGCCGGCATCAACATGGATGCCGTGCTGATGATGGGAAAAACCATCAAACAGGCTGCTGAGCTGACGGCAGACAGAGATGGTATCGCCTGTGCCAAGCTTTGCGTTTTTGCCAATATCCCACCGGACATCCCGTTTATGGCCGGCGCTTACCTGGGAATCGGAGAAGCCGATGCCGTCATCAACGTGGGGGTCAGTGGACCGGGTGTTGTTAAAAAAGCCATCGATCGCGCCCTTAAAACCGATCCCAATTTAGATTTGGGACAAATATCTGAATTGATCAAAAAAACGGCTTACAAGGTCACTCGGGTCGGCGAGTTAATCGGCCGGGAGGTGGCCGACAACCTGAAAATTCCTTTCGGCGTGGTGGATCTCTCTTTGGCGCCCACACCGCATGTGGGCGACAGCGTGGGGGAAATCTTTCAAAGCCTCGGCCTGGTGAGCATTGGTGTGCCAGGTACGACCGCTGCGCTGGCCTTGCTCAATGATGCCATAAAAAAAGGCGGTGCGTTTGCCAGCTCCCGGGTGGGCGGGTTGAGCGGGGCATTCATTCCCGTCAGTGAAGATCTCAATATCGCTGAAGCCGCGCGCCAGGGATACATCGGCCTTGACAAACTGGAAGCCATCACCAGTGTGTGCTCGGTGGGGCTGGACATGGTTGCAATTCCGGGAGATACCACCGCAGAAAATATCGCCGCCATCATCGCAGATGAAATGGCCATCGGTGTTATCAACAACAAAACCACGGCCGCCCGTTTGATCCCGGTGCCCGGTAAAGGCGCTGGTGACAGCGCGCATTTCGGCGGACTGCTCGGCCAGTCCACCATCCTGCCGGTTAACTGCGGCGACCGGGAAAACCGGTTTGTTCGCCACGGCGGCCTGATTCCCGCGCCGATCCACAGCCTTAAGAACTGACCGCAGCCCGCGTGCCCATTTCACAGGGCTGCCGCAAGCGCCTTCACCTTGACGGTGGCGCCATTGTTTTAGTAAAATACCAGGAACTCAACGAACATCCGACAACAAGGAGGTAAACATGAGGTGCATTAAACTGGGGGTAACTATTTTTATCATGGCCCTGCTGATCTTCAGCCTGACGATTCCGGCCGAGGCGGGCAAGCTCCAGCAGCAGCTGGTTCGAGAAAGCATGATCGAAGGGGCCGTGAAACGCGGCACCCTTATCGTCGGCATGTCGACCTTTGTGCCCTGGGCCATGAAAGACAAAACCGGCAAGTTGATCGGTTTTGAAATTGATGTCGCCCGTCAGTTGGCCAAAGATATGGGAGTCAAGGTGGAATTTGTTCCCACCCGCTGGGCAGGCATCATCCCGTCGCTTTTGACCGGAAAATTTGATATCATCGTCGGCGGCATGAGCGTTCGACCGGATCGTAACTTGAAGGTTAACTTCAGCATTCCCTATGATTATGCCGGACAATCACTGGTTGCCAGCAAAAAACTGGCGGCCGGATTCACCCGCCTGGAAGATTTCAATCGTCCCGATGTGGTGATTGCCGCCCGGCTTGGCTCAACCGCTGCTGCTACTGCTAAAAAATTCATGCCTCTTGCCAAAAAACTGGTTTTTGACGATGAATCCCAGGTAATCCAGGAAGTAATCAATGCCCGGGCGCATGCAGCCGTGTCATCTGCACCGCTGCCGGCTTTTCAGGCCCTCAAATATCCCGACCGGCTTTTTATTCCCATCCAGGGAACATTTACCAAAGAGCCCATCGGTTTTGCCGTGCGCAAGGGTGATTTTGACTCGCTCAATTTTCTTAACAACTGGATTCGTTTCACCCGCGCCGGTGGCTGGCTGGCCGGGCGCAAGCATTACTGGTTTGAAACCAAAGACTGGGAAGGCATGCTCAAATAAAAACGCCCACCGCACTTCTTTTCTCCCCGGATTGCTGCTGCCATCCGGGGTTTTTTACCGCAGTAATGCCTGAATTTTTTTGCCGCCCTATTTCACTGACATCACGGGGCAGCCGGCCTTCAGGATCACATACTGCGCCGTGGAACCCATCAGGAGCTTGCCGACTTTGGACCTTCTTTTAACCCCGATAACAATTTCATCGGCATTTTGTTCCTCGGCAAATTGCACCAGATCCTCTCCCGGAGGGATCCCCCGGATCAACAAGTGAGTCGAGCAGTCAATGTCACTGTCGGTAAACAGGGATTTTGCCCACTCCAGTCCGCGCTCGGCCTGCTCAATTTTTTCCCGCTGGGCTTCGGTTCCCTTTTCCATAGACGTGATCACATCCACCTTAGCGCCAAAAGCCAGAGCGTGCTGTTTGGCAATGTTCAAAGCTTCCTTGGCCACATTCGTTCCATCATAGCCCACCAAAATTTTCATCTTGATTTCTCCTCTCTGTTGGCAACGATTCGCTTTTTCGCTGACTCATACCGTAGACATAATAAAA
>JAOZSC010000121.1 GCA_029939875.1 Desulfobacterales bacterium | reverse complement strand
ATTTCAAGAACTCGTCGCAAGCTCCTCAAACAGCTTGAAATTTTTAACGCCCACCGATTCTATGGCTTGCTTCCCCAAATGGACAATGACGCTCAACCAAAACACATATGGCGCTCAGTTCATAGCAGGTTGCCCGGGCTTTTTGAGAACTTACCAAATAATACACTCAGTGATTGTAAACAAGATTTCGAGATGTAATTTATCACAACATTCAATCTGCAGGAGGTAAGAAAATGGAAGAACGCAATTTTTTTGAAAGATTGGCCGACATCAGCCCGGGCATGGAAATCTGGTGGGATTCGTCGCCGGTGATTTTTAAAAACTGGTGCCAGAAAATGATTGAAAAGGCCCAGCCCGATGACCGGCAATTACTGCAGTTGCAGTTCGACCGGATGTATAACCTGGATGATCCGGCCAGCCAGTTGTTTCGGGGGGTGACGACTAACCCCGCCCTGTCGCTGCAGGCCATTCGCGATGATGAAGCGCGCTGGAATCGGGTGGCCGCAGAAATCAAAGAAAAAAGCCCGGGAATTGACACCGAAACACTGTTCTGGGAGTTGTACAAAAGCGTGGTCAAGGCCGGATCGGACATGTACTTGCCGCTGTTTGAGGCCACTGGCTATAAGGAGGGCTACCTGTCCGGACAGGTGGATCCGCGCAGCGTGTTTGACAAGGAGGCCATGATCAAACAGGCCGAGGAGCTGGCGACGATAAATCCCAATGTAATGATCAAGATTCCCGGCTCGAAGGAAGGCTACGAGGTGATCGAGCACCTGACGTCAAAAGGAATATCCACCAACAACACCCTGACTTTCATTCTTCCCCAGTTGGTGGATTGCGCCCGAACGGTGCAAAAAGGTCTTGAGAAGGCCAAAAGCAACGGTGTGGATCTGAGCAAATGGCGTTCGGTGATCACCCACATGGAATCGCGCTACGGCGATCTGGGGGGCTTGAGGGACTTTGCCAAAGAAAAAGGCGTCGAGCTTTCCGACGGCGATGTACGGCTGGCGGAGCTGGCGATTTTCAAAAAAGCCTACAAGTTTTTAAAGGACAACAATCTGCCCAGTAAGATGCTGTCCTGCTCGCTGCGCGTCGGTCCCACTGTGGATGGCCACAACCGCATCTGGCACCTGGAGGAAAAAGCCGGGGCGGATATCATTGTGACCTGTCCGCCGAGCTTTATTGATCAGGTGCTGTTTTTGCCGGACGTGGACCGGATAACCTTTGAGAAGGATCGCATCCTGGAAGACATTCCCAAAGATGTCATGGACAAGCTGATGCGGGTACCCTATTTTGAGCGTGCTTATGCTGAAGACGGGTATAGCCGGGATGAATATAACAGCCATCCGTCCCTGGAGCGTACCGCCCAGCAGTTTTCAAACGCTACCGAGGAAATGGTGAAATTTGCCGCCAGCTGTCTGGCCGGCTGAATGAGCCTGCGAGCATATCCCCGCAGCTTATTATTGCAAAGCGGAAATCCCGCTTTCGGGGTTGCGGGCAGCTTCAAACCTGTTTGCCCTCACAACCAAAGGGAGGTGTTTATGTTAGTCGGCGTATTAAAAGAGATAAAGACCAAGGAAAACCGGGTGGCCATGACGTCGGCCGGTGTCGAGCAAATGGTGGCGCACGGTCACAAGGTTTTCGTGGAAACCAAAGCCGGTGAAGGTTCCGGTTTTTCGGACGGGCAATATGAAAAGGCCGGCGCGACCATTTCAAGCGCACCGGAAGAAATTTATGACCAATGCCAGATGGTCATGAAGGTCAAAGAGCCGCTGCCGGTGGAATATCCACTGATCCGCAGTGGGCAGATTGTGTTTACCTATTTTCATTTTGCGGCCGCCCGGGAGCTGACCCAGGCTGTCATCGACTCGAAAAGCGTGGCGGTGGCATATGAGACGGTGGAAAAGGCGGATCGATCCCTGCCCCTGCTGACGCCCATGAGCGAAGTGGCCGGGCGCATGGCCATCCAGGAAGGGGCTAAGTACCTGGAGAAGACCTATGGCGGCAAGGGCGTTCTTCTGGGCGGGGTGCCGGGCGTGGACCCGGGCACGGTGCTGGTGATTGGCGGCGGCGTGGTCGGCACCAACGCGGCCATGGTGGCCTGCGGTATGGGTGCCAAGGTGTACCTGCTGGACACGAATTTGCAGCGTTTGCGGTATTTGAGCGAGGTGATGCCTAAAAATTGTTTCCTGATTGCCTCCAGTCCGGCCAATGTACGCAAGTTTTTGAAAGAGGCCGACCTGGTGGTGGGCGCGGTGCTCATACCGGGAGCGACCGCACCCCGACTGATTACCCGGGAAATGTTAAAATACATGAAAAAAGGCTCGGTCATTGTGGACGTGGCCATTGACCAGGGCGGCTGTATCGAAACCTCCAAGCCCACCACCCATGATGATCCCATCTATGAGGTGGACGGCATCGTGCATTATTGCGTGGCCAACATGCCCGGCGCGGTGTCCATGACTTCCACGGTCGCATTGACCAATGCGACGCTGCCCTATGCGCTGGAGCTGGCCGACAAAGGATACAAAAAGGCCGCCAAGGACAATGCCGAGATCGCCAAGGGCATTAACATCATCGACGGCAAGATCACCTATCAGGGTGTGGCCGACGCATTTTCGATGCCATACACCCCGATAGATTCGGTGATAGGGTAGCACGCGGTGACGTTGACCGCATAAATTGAATATAAGTGCCGCCCGGTGGACTCAACCGGGCGGCGGACAATCCAATTCCCAACAAGGATGCGAAAGGAAAAAAAATGAAAAAAGAATTAAAAGACTGGATCGTTCCCTGGCTGTATACGTCCAGGGAATACAATGTCGGTATTTTGGATCAGGCCATGGCCAATCCCGGTAAAGCCCGTCTGATGCTCAATGAAAACCCCATCCAACCGTCGGAAAAGGTGATCGAGGCCGTGGCCGACTCCCTTCGACACGGCAACTGGTATCCGGACAGTTTTTTACGGTTGAGAACCAAAATTGGTAAGATGTACGGTCTGGGCCCGGACAATGTCGCCCTGGCCAACGGATCTTCGGATACCATCGACGCCATGATGCGCGTATTTCTGCAACCGGGAGATGAGTTCATCCTGTCCACGCCGACCTTTGAGCTGTTTCCGCCCCGGGCCGAGCTTTGCAATGCCAAGGTAGTATCAGTTCCGGTCAGAGAAGAGGATTTGCAGTATGATGTGGATGGGATGCTAAAGGCCATCAATGAGCGGACAAAACTGATTCTGATCATCAACCCCAACAACCCCACCGGCGTTTTTATCGAGGATGATGACCTCATTCGCTTTTGCGAAACCGGAGTTCCCCTTTGCGTGGACGAAGCCTACCTGGACTACAATCCGGACCGGCCGTCGAAAGCCTCCCTGTTCAAAAAATATCCCCAGGTGTTTTTATCGGTGACCTTTTCCAAGGCCTATGGATTTGCCGGTATTCGCTTCGGATTTGTGCTGGGCACCGAAGAGATGATAGCGGCCTTCAACCGGGTGTTTCTGCCGTGGAATGTGAGCCGGATGTCCGCGGCGGCGGCCGAAGCCATCATTGACAATCCGGATGAGGTCAAGGCGAAGGTGGCGCACAACAACCGGTGGATGGCCATTTTTACGGAAGAGCTCAAGAAACTGGGTCTTAAACCGTTTCCGGCCAATGGCAATTACATGCTGATCGACGGCACCATGACCGGTAAAACCACCGCAGAGATCCTCAAGGCCGCCCTTGACGAACAAATCTATCTGAAAAAGATCGGTGAGATCCACGGCAAAACCGGCTATTTTCGGGTGACCCCCGGTACGGATGAAGAAAACGAACGCTTTGTTCAGTTTATAAGGACCTATTTCGCCAAGTCCTGAACCGCATGGAACCGTATTTTACGATCAAGTCCATCCTCATGAGTCTGGCCGTGCTGGCGGCCGGAAGTCTTTTTTTGTTGCGGGTCCGCCAGCGGGTCAAGTTGATGCTGGCCGTTAAAGGGTCAGCGTCTTTCAGGCTGCAATCTGTGGCGGAAAGGATCAAGGTGGTGGCAGTTGAGGTGTTGGGCCAGAGCCGTGTGCGGCGCAAACCGCTGCCAGGTATGGCCCACACCTTGATCTTTTTCGGCTTTCTGGCGATACAGCCCCACTCTCTGGAGTTGATCATCCGGGGGGTTTTCCCGTCGTTTCATGTTTTCGGCACAGCCGACGGTCTCTACGGTGCGTATCTTTTTGTGACGGATATTTTGGCCTTCGGCGTGCTTGTGGCGTTGGGCTACGCACTGTATCGACGTCTGGTGCTCCGGCCGGCATATTTGACTGACGGCATTGACGCCCGGTTGATCCTCTCGTTTACAGCGCTTATCGTCGTCACGTTTTTTTTTACCAACGCCTTTTTACTGCTGCCTTCCATCGGCAGTCACATTTTTTCTGACGCCCGTTATTTGCCGGTTTCCGCGGCAGTTGGAAAAATTTTTAACCTCGAGGCTCTTTCACCGGCCGCGGCCAGAGCCGGTTTTGAAGCTGCTTACTGGATTCACGTCCTCACCATTCTCGGCTTTCTGGTATATATCCCGGGCTCCAAGCATCTCCACCTGCTGGCGGCAGCACCCAATATTTTTTTAAAACCCCTGGCGCGGCCCCGGGCGATTATCAAGACCGATCTCGAAGATGAGACAGCCGAAAGTTTCGGCCTCGGAAAAGTTGACGAGCTGACCTGGAAAAACGTCCTGGACCTGTATGCCTGTACCGAATGCGGGCGCTGTGACGAGCAGTGTCCGGCGGACATGACCGGAAAGCCGCTTTCCCCCAAACGGCTGGTTCAAGATATCAAACACGATCTTTTCAGCCAATCCGCAGCCGTTCTGGCCGCCGATGCAGATGCGGTGCAGCCGCTGGTGCGGCAGGGTTCGCCGATTACCCCTGACGTGCTGTGGGCCTGCACCACCTGCCGGGCCTGCGAAGACACCTGCCCGGTGGACATTCAACACCTGGACATTATCATGGAAGCCCGAAAGCACCAGGTGCTGATGGAATCCGCCTTTCCCCCTGAACTGCAGGCAGCTTTTACCAGCCTACAACACCAGTCCAACCCCTGGGGTTTTGCCAGCGATGCCCGCGGGGACTGGGCCGTCAGCCTGGATGTTGCCTTGATGACGGATCACCCGCAAGCCGATATCCTGTACTTCGTCGGTTGTGCCGGGTCTTTTGATCCCCGGGGGAAAAAAATTGCCCGCGCCCTGGCCCGGGTTTTGAAAAAAGCCGAGGTCAATTTTGCTATCCTGGGCGAAGAGGAACGCTGTAGCGGGGATGTTGCCCGGCGGTCCGGCAACGAGTACCTGGCGCAGATGATGATTGCTGAAAACGTCAAAATTTTTAATCAGTACCGTCCGAGGAAAATTTTGACCGCCTGCCCCCACTGTTTCAATACCATAAAAAACGAATATCCCCAGTTCGGAGCGCAATATGATGTTGTTCATCACAGTGAGTTTTTACTGGAACTGGTGAACCAGGGCCGCTTGAAGACCAGCAGGGATGGCATCGAAAAACTGGCCTTTCACGATTCCTGTTACCTGGGGCGCTGGAATGGAATTTTTGATGCGCCGCGCAAGTTGTTGCGAACCGTCAATGGCGGTGGTGCGCTGATTGAGATGGAACGCAACAGGGGTCAGGGATTTTGCTGTGGTGCCGGGGGCGCGCATATGTTCATGGAAGAAACTCTGGGCAAGCGGATTAACCATGAGCGCGCTGAAGAGATCATTGCAACGGGAGTGACGCATGTGGCAACTGCCTGCCCGTTTTGCGCGACCATGCTTGCCGACGGAATCGCGGATAAAAACGGCAGCGTGGAAGTAAAAGATATTGCTGAGATTATTGATGAAGCAACGCAATAAGCCCAATGACGAAGGACGAATGCAAAATGACGAAGTATGGAATCGCTTTGCTCTGTTTTTATATGAACAGAAATTTTTTTACTTTGAATTTTGAAATAACCCGCACCACGTGACCTGAAACCAGGGTCCAGTATTCGACGAACCAAACTAAAATCTCACTGAGGAGAAAGAACAATGCAGGACAGTGCACAGGTTGTTATTATCGGCGGCGGTATCATTGGCTGTAGCACGGCCTATCATCTGGCGAAAATGGGTTGGAAAGATGTTGTCCTTATCGATAAAGGAGAGCTGACCAGCGGATCTACCTGGCATGCCGCCGGGCTGGTGGGCCAGCTGCGCTCCGAGCGCAACATTACCCGCATGCTGCAATACAGTGTCAGTCTTTACGAAAAACTGGAAGCAGAAACCGGGCTGACCACCGGCTGGAAAATGAGCGGCTGCCTGCACCTGGCCAGCACCAAAGAGCGCATGTATGAGTTAAAAAAAGGCGCGACCACGGCCCGCAGTTTTGGGCTGGAGATGCAGATGATTTCTCCTGAAGAAGCTTACAGGTTATGCCCGATTATCTCCCTGGACGGCATTATTGGCGCGGCTTTCATGCCCACCGACGGCCAGGCCGATCCGGCCGGTATCACCCAGGCACTGGCCAAGGGAGCCCGCAGCCGGGGTGCCAAGATTTATCGCAATACGCTGGTTACCGGTTTTGAATTCGACAAGAAACGGGTTACGGCTGTCAAGACTGAAGAAGGCGACATCCGCTGTGAGATTGTGGTCAACTGTACCGGTATGTGGGGCTACCAGGTCGGCGAGATGCTGGGGGTCAATACGCCGGTGGTGCCTTTTCAGCACCAGTTTGCCGTTACCAATCCGATAAAAGGGCTGCCGCCGGACTTGCCGACCATCCGCGACAAGGACAACTTGATTTATTACAAGGAAGAAGTCGGCGGGCTAGTGATGGGAGGCTATGAACGCAACGGCATTGCCTGGGCGGTCGACGGGGTTTCCAATAATTTCAATTCTAACCTGCTGGATTCGGATTTTGACCATTTTCTGCAACTGGCGGAGCCGGCCACGAAACGAACCCCCTGTCTGGAGCAAGCCGGCATCCGAAAGCTGATTAACGGTCCGGAAGGATTTACCCCCGATGGGGATGCGATTATGGGACCGGCCCCCGAACTGGACAATGTATTTGTGGCCGTGGGCTTCAATGCGTTCGGCATTGCCGCCGGCGGCGGGGCTGGCCGCATGATGGCCGAGTGGATCATTGAGGGAGAACCCAGCCTGGACATCTGGCCGTTGGATATTCGCCGTTTCGGGCCCTACCACAGGAGCCGGGCGTACAATGTGGCAAGAACACGGGAAATTTACGGCAAGCACTACACCATCCACTGGCCCCATGAGGAGCATGATTCGGCCCGCGGGGTGCGGCGCAGCCCCCTTTATTTTCTGCTGAAAGATAAAGGCGCGGTCTATGGTGCCAAGTACGGATGGGAACGCGTCAACTGGTTTGCCA
>JAOZSC010000120.1 GCA_029939875.1 Desulfobacterales bacterium | reverse complement strand
ACGCCAACGGCGGTTCGATCTGTTAGTTCAACTAAACCGTGCCGTCCTGTCTGCCGAATAAGCAGCGGACCGGCACGGTTTCAGCCAAAGCATGAAAATGGAAAACTCGCAAAATCGGCGGCATCCCAACCGGCCGGCCTCATACAATTTATGGGTGGGCGTTTTCTGCGTAAGTGTTTTTATCGTCATCGGTTTGTTTTATTATACCACCCAGAAAATCGAGTATGTATGGCGCTGGAACCGCATTCCGATCTACTTTGTCTACAAAGACAGTATCGAGATCCTCGCCGAGATAGAAGGTGAGGTCGGCGCGATCAAAAAAGATGGGGAACAGACCCTGATCACCATCAAGGATATCGACGTCACCGAAACCTATCGGATTCCCGCCGCCGGTGTCATCAGGGTGCAGCAAGGCGAAATGATTGCCGACGGAGACATCCTGGCAGCCTACACCCAGTGGAAACCCGGGCTGCTCGTCATCGGACTGTGGACCACCCTCAAGCTCAGTGTCATCGCAACTATTCTGGGGGTTATTATCGGCGTCATCGGGGGGCTCACGCGCATTTCCTCCAATCCCGCGCTGAAATGGGCGACGATTGTCTATGTTGAGCTGATCCGCGGCTCTCCTTTGATGGTGCAGATCCTCATCTGGTATTTCGTCCTGGGAACTGTAATCAACGATCTGCTGGCCGCCGCCGGCATGGGACGGTTGCCGGCTTTCTGGTACGGGGTGGCGTCTCTGGCCTGCTTTGCGGGGGCCTATGTTACCGAGATCGTCCGGGCGGGCATCCAGTCCATCCATCGCGGGCAAACCGAGGCCGCCCGTTCGTTGGGAATGAATTACGCACAGTCCATGCTGCATGTCATTTTACCCCAGGCCCTGCGCCGCATTCTGCCCCCTCTGGCCGGACAGTTTATCAGCTTGATAAAAGACTCATCGCTACTGGGCATCATCGCCATCCGCGAGTTGACCAAAGCCGCCCGGGAAGCGGTTTCAGCCAGCCTGCAGCCCTTTGAACTTTATCTTGTCCTGGGAGTGTTGTATCTTGTACTGACCTTTACGCTGTCCATGGCGGTCCAGCGTCTTGAAAAAAAGATGGCCATCCAGTGATTGATGTTCGCAATATAAATAAAACCTTTCATATCCCCCATGAAGTTAAAGCCCTGGTGGATGTCTCCACCAAAATAGAGGCTGGAGAGGTGGTGGTGGTCTGCGGCCCTTCGGGATCCGGCAAAAGCACCTTTTTGCGCTGTCTCAATCGCCTGGAAAATGCTGATTCGGGCCATATATTTATCGACGGCATTGATGTGCTCGACCCGAAAACAAACATCAATGAGCTGCGGGCCGAGGTGGGAATGGTGTTTCAGTCCTTTAACCTGTTCCCCCACAAAACCGTTTTTGACAATATCAACCTGGCCCAGCGGGTGGTCCGCAAACGACCCAAAGGCAATGCCGCTGAAAAAACCAACATGCTGCTGAAAAAAGTCGGCATTCATGATAAGTCCGGGGCGTTTCCGGACAACCTGTCCGGCGGCCAGCAACAGCGGGTAGCCATCGCCCGCGCCCTGGCCATGGATCCCAAGGTAATGCTGTTCGACGAGCCGACCTCAGCGCTGGATCCGGAAATGATCGGCGAGGTGCTCGATGTCATGAAAACCCTGGCACAGGAAGGCATGACCATGGTGGTGGTCACCCATGAAATGGGATTTGCCCGCGAAGTTGCCGACCGGGTTATCTTTATGGATGCCGGGGCGATCGTG
Source organism: Desulfobacterales bacterium (assembly GCA_029939875.1). GTDB lineage: Bacteria > Desulfobacterota > Desulfobacteria > Desulfobacterales > JAFDCJ01 > JAFDCJ01. Next base: position 5,653 of record JAOZSC010000120.1, on the reverse strand, counting down.
GAAGTCGGCACACCGGAGCATTTTTTCGTCAACCCCACCCATGACCGTACCAAGCTTTTTCTGAGCCAGATACTCTAGCGCAGAGCGTGACGTTTGTCAGCTTTTCAACGATTGAGAAATTAACGTTTTGCCCTGGAAATACTTGCCAAGTCCCTGGGCGAACAGGTCATCTTGTGCATTAATCTCGCTTGTGCCTTATGCTCCAAGCTTTTCATACATTCGTACGCTCTGCGCCCTGCGCTATGCGAACAACCCTACATCTTGTAGCAGCGCATCTAAAAATATACCCTACCTTGTGTTTTTCTCTTTACAAACGACTCGCGTCCTGCTATTATTCTTGAATTAATGTCCGGTGGGTAATCAATAAAAAAACCTTAGAATAGATAGTCGTCGATACGGTGAATCCGGCCGCATCGCGCGGATAAATGAACACAGGCGAAGGCATGGCTTATGAAACTGAAAAAACTTGAAATATCCGGTTTTAAATCGTTTTATGATAAATCGACGCTTGAATTTCCACCGGGCATCTCGGCTGTTGTCGGGCCGAACGGCTGCGGTAAGAGCAATGTGGTCGATGCCATCCGATGGGTGATGGGTGAACAAAGCCTCAAACAGCTGCGGGGCAAATCCAAAGAAGACATCATTTTTTCCGGCACTAACGGCAAAGCCCCGTTGAACATGGCGGAGGTCTCTCTGACGCTGGCCAACGACAACGGCAACGCACCGGAAGAGCTGAAAGATTTTACTGAAATTAACCTGACTCGCCGCCTGTACCGCTCCGGCGAAAGCGCCTATTTGTTGAACCGACAGCCCTGCCGCCTGAAGGACATCCACAACGTATTTTTAGGCAGCGGGCTGGGAGCCAAATCCTATGCGGTCATCCAGCAGGGAAACATCGGCGCTATCACCGAAGCCGATCCCCTGGACCGGCGCTATTTCATTGAAGAGGCCGCCGGCACCACCCGCTACAAAAGCCGCAAAATCGAAGCGCTGCGCAAGGTGGAAAAAACCCGGCAGAACCTGCTGCGGGTCAACGACATTATCGCCGAAATCAAGCGCCAGATGGCCAGCCTCAAGCGCCAGGCCAGAAAAGCCGAATTGTACAACAGGCTTCAAATACGCATTCGAACCCTGGATGTCTGCCTGAGTCTTCATTATCACGATAAAATCAACGCTCAAATAAAGCAAGCCGAAACGGTGTTACAGGAGCTCAAGGATGCGGATATCGGTCATTCTTCTGAATTAAAAAAACTGGATGCCGCCGTTGAAGATATCAAGCTCAAACGCTGGGAGAAGAACCAGCAAATCGCCGAGCAAAAGTCCCTCCAGCATGACAACCAGCGTGAAATCGATCGGGCCGAAAATGATTTGACCCACTTGCGCGGAGAAATTGAACGACTGTCCCGGGAAATGATCGAACTTTCGTCAGCCAGCGAGGAGCTGTCCCAAAAAAACGACGACCTGGTGGCCGAAATCACCCTGGCCGAGCTGGAAAATGCCAAACTCATACATGATATCGAAGATGCGAGGCTCCGTCTCAACGAAAATCGACATGACAGCGAACAGATCCGTACGGAATTGGCCGAACTCAACCGGGAGCTTGAAGCCTCCAAAGCAAACCTCATGAACCTGGTAACCCGGGAGGCCCAGTATAAAAATATTTACCAGAATGCTGCCAATAACAAGGAAGGCCTTGAACGGCGCCTGAAACGCAAGGATGAAGAAGCGGCCCTGGCCCAGGAGAAAATCGATGAGACCGGCCGGGAAAAATCCCGCATCGCAGAGCAACTGAATGACATCCAACAGGAAATCCGCGAATTAAGCAAGCAGATCGATGACACCCGCGGCCGCCTGGATGAAAAAACCACCGTCCTGGCCGCCCAGATCAAAAAGGTCGCGACCCTGGAACTGGAGCGCAACACCGCCAAATCGAAATACGCCACACTGAAAAAAATGGAGGATAACTTTGAGTGGTACCGTGACGGTGTCAAGGCGGTGATGCAGGAGGCCACTGGGGCCGGCAAGAATGCCGGCGGCAGTGAAACAGTACCGGACCGCCGTCTCAAGGGCGTCATCCGCCTGATGGCAGATGTCATTGAAGCCGAACCGACCTTTGAAACCGCAGTGGAAGCGGCACTGGGCGAAGCGCTGCAGTATATCATCGTTGAAAACCAGGAGGCGGGGGTAACAGCCATCGATTACCTGCAGACCAGCAGTGCCGGGCGCAGCGGATTTGTGCCGCTTGACGCTGCCAAACTGCCTGCGGTGGTTTCACCGGCACTGCCTGATCCATCGAGACTGCTGCTGCGTCATATTTCCGTAAAACCAGGTTTTGAAACCATCGCCCAGGCTCTTTTAGGACATGTGGTGATTGCCGAGGATATCCGGCAGGCCCTGCAATGGTTTAACGCCAATGGCTCCTTTCAGCAGATTGTCACCAAAAACGGCGACCTCATTTCCCACCACGGCATACTGGTCGGCGGCAGCAGGGACCGGCTAAATGGTATTCTGGCCAAAAAACAGGAATTAAAGGCCCTGATCGCCCTTACCCGGGGCCTCGATCAAAAGCTTGAAAGTTCGCGCGACCGGCAAACTGAATTGGAAGATAAAGTTCGAAACCTTGAAAGCACCCTGCAAAAACAGATCGAGCAAAAAAACCGGGCTGCCGAAAACGAAATGGAAGCTGAAAAAGCCTTTTACCGCGCCGGCGAGGACCTCAAAAATGCCCGACGACATCTGGAAATCGTCCAGCTGGAACAAGAGCAGCTTCTTGGGGAAGCCAGCGATCTCGATGATGAAATGACCAAATACAACGCCGCACTGACAACAGTATCCGATGAAATCAAATCTGCTCAGGACCGGGTTGTCGAATTATCGGCCCGTATCGAAACGGTTTCCGCCCGCATGAAACAGTTCGATCAAATCGTGGTGGACCTTAAGTTGAAGCTGACCGCTTTAAATGCCAAGCTGGAAAACAGCAGCAACAGCCTGCAACGGCTCAAGGAATTTCACCAGGATGGTGTGATTCGACTCGAACAGCTGTCCCGTGAGGTCAGCCAGAAGCAAAAACGGCGGGAAGCCTCCCAAAACAGCATTGCCGCATGCGAGCAGAAACTTTCTCAGTTATACGAATCCACCGAGCGGTTGAAAGAAGAGATTGACCACAATGAGACTGATTACCAGGCCATCGATTCCCGGCTCAAGGACAATGACGGCAAAATTTCAGCCATAAGAAGCCAACGTGAAAAAACCCTGGAAAAATTTCGCATGCTGGAACTCGAGCAATCCCAGCTGATCCTCAAACGCGACAACATTGCTGCTCGTTTGGAAGAACGCTATCAGGATTCTTTTTCGACGCTTAAATCAGAATCGCGTGAAAACAAAGCGGCCCGGGAGTTCACCACCGAGATGTCCATCGAGCAGATGGAAGACGATTTGACACATAACAAGGAAAAAATTGCCCGGATCGTGGATGTCAACCTGGGAGCCATCAAAGAATACGAACAGCTCAAAGAACGGTACGAATTTCTCGGAAACCAGAGCGATGATCTGCTCAAAGCCATCGAAGACCTTCACAAGGTGATAAATAAAATCAACACCATTACCCAGCGGCGATTTATGGAAACCTTTAACCGGATCAATGAAAAATTAAAAGAGGTGTTTCCCCGGCTATTTGAAGGTGGTGATGCCAGGCTGGTTCTGATGGAACCGGGCAAGCCCCTTGAATCCGGAGTCGAATTTATGATTCATCCTCCCGGCAAAAAGCTGACCCGCCTGAGCTTACTTTCCGGCGGGGAGAAAGCCCTGTCCGCCATTGCCTTTATATTTTCCATCTTTTTGATAAAACCCGCGTCGTTCTGCCTGCTGGATGAGATCGACGCGCCACTGGACGAAGCCAATATTTTCCGCTTTAATGACCTGCTGCAAATCATCGGGGAGAATTCCCAGATTATCGTCATCACCCACAATAAGCGTACCATGGAGTTCGCCGAAATGCTGTTCGGCATTACCATGGAGCAAAAAGGGGTTTCCAAAGTAGTTTCGGTGAACTTTCAAACACCCGGGCAGGCGATGTAAAAATAAGTGCATAAAGTTCGAAGTGCCCTTGTGCCTAAAATTTCAGATGTTCGCCTCCGGCAGATCGATTTTATTAAAAAAATAAAGCAACGTTTAAGCGTATATTCACCTGCTGATTTTTATGCTGGAAATATCCGGCATTTATAAAAAAGATAGAGCGAAACGATACCATAACTTTAGGCACAAGTGCATTTTAGGCACTTTTTTTGAGGCACCAGCCCCCATGGCGTTTAAATGGTTCAAAAAAGATAAAACCAAACCGGAACAGCCCCCAGAAACAGATAATAACGCCCGGCCGGATGCGGCAGCGCAAGATGACCAGCCTCCGCAGATGATTGAGCCGGAATCGGTTGTGGATGAAAAATCCGATCAGCTTTCCGCCGCTGTCCCTGAAAAACCTGACGGGACTCCCGATGAAGAACCCGCGGGGGTGGCTGATGAAAAGCCTGCGGACCATCCGGATGACGTCGCCCCATCGGCTGGATATTTTCGCCGGTTGAAAAATCGACTGTCGCGGACCCGGAAAAACCTGTCGGACGGTCTGGACAAAATTTTTGCCGGGAAAAAGAAAATCGATGAGGCGGTTTTTGAAGACCTGGAAGAGCTTCTGATCACATCGGACATCGGCGTTCAGACCACCATGGCGCTTATCGAGAGGATTTCAAAAGCGAAGGTCAAAGATGCCGATGAGCTTAAAGCCGTGCTCAAAGAAGAAATTATGGCCCTTCTCGGCTCCGAAGCGCCGGTAGCGCAAGCGCCGGAAAGCACGCCCCGGATCATCATGGTGGTGGGCGTCAATGGGGTCGGCAAGACGACCACCATCGGAAAAATTGCCGCCCTGGCAACGGCCTCCGGACAAAAAGTAATGATTGCGGCCGCTGACACCTTCCGGGCGGCGGCTGTTGAGCAGCTGATGATATGGGCACAAAGGGCCGGCGCCGAATTTGTCGCCCACCGGGAAAACGCAGACCCGGCGGCCGTTGCGTTCGATGCGGTCGCCGCCGCCCAGGCCCGCAGCTGCGACCTGGTGCTCATCGACACGGCCGGCAGGCTCCATACCAAGGTCAACCTGATGGAAGAGCTGAAAAAAATCAAGCGAACGGTGGCCAAACAGGTCCCCGGGAGCCTCCATGAAGTGCTGCTGGTGCTGGATGCAACCACCGGCCAAAACGCCCTGTCCCAGGCACAGCTATTTCATGACGCCGTGGACGTTACCGGACTGGTCCTGACAAAACTGGACGGAACGGCCAAAGGCGGCATCGTTATCGCGATATGCAGTTCTTTGAACATCCCCCTGCAGTATATCGGCATCGGCGAAAACATCGAGGACCTTCGACCTTTTGATCCGCAACAATTTGTTGAAGCGCTCTTTTAATACCTGCTCTATAGCGGTTTTCAGGGCCAATGGATGCGCAAATGCCGTGTCTCAATGCATTTACGTCCTATATTTCAATAAAAGTGTTGAAATATGTAGATTTATGTTGACATGAAAAATTAGTTCCGATAATGACCTTGAAAAATAGGCAAGTGGGCAATAGGGCCTGTTACAACAAAAATCAACTTACTACACAAGGGT
>JAOZSC010000119.1 GCA_029939875.1 Desulfobacterales bacterium | reverse complement strand
TTGAGAATATATGCTTATGTCTGCCTTTTGTCAACATGCTTAGGGTAGGCTGGCAATTTTCTAAAACGCGGATGTTCGGGTGTCCCGTCCAGGTGGCAAGCCAAACGATTTGTCCGGCAAATTATTTTATCAATTTTTCAATACGGTATTTTTCAAAAATGTCCATCATTATTACCCTGGTCTGAAGATTCACCCGAACACCATCAGGAAGTGGATGACCAAGCTGGGAATTCCATTCGGACGAAATGTAAGGCGCATAAAAATTAATCGCTTGACTTAATCAATCGATTGACTTATCTTCCGTTGAAATTTTGCCGTCAAGCAAGGAGTACCTGTGAAAGACAAGAAAGAGACCACCAAAGAAAAATTGATCAAGGCAGGCACTGAGGCCTTTGCCGCCAATGGATTTGAGGGGACGACAACACGCTCGGTCGCCGAAAAAGCGGGCTGCAACCTGGCGGCCATCCCCTATTATTTCGGAAGCAAAAAGGGGCTTTACCTTGCCGTCTTTGAAAGATTCACCGATTTACATTCTCAATATTTAAATCATAATTTAGAGGCTGCCCGTGCTTTCCTGGAGAAAGGCGACCGTGATCCGGAAACCGCCTTGGGATATTTGAAACAGTTGATAGGCGCCATGGTGGAATTTAGTTGCAGTCGCCCCCCCAACGCACCGCACCACCAACTGATCATCCGGGAACAATTGAACCCGTCATCGGCTTTCGACATCCTTTACAAAAAAGTGATCCGGCGCGAGCTTGACGTAATCTCCCGGTTAATTGCCGCCATTACCGGCGAAAACGACCACAGGACCACTACTTTTAAGGCATTCATCCTCCTGGGTCAGGTCATGACTTTCCATCACGGCAGGCAGTTGATCGTGCGCCATCTCGGTCTGCACGGATACAGCGATGCGGAAACCGGGGAAATTCGCCAACTGATCATCGCATGGATAGACAAAGCTCTCAAACCAGACCAGACAGACAGCACGGTCCGCACCCAAAGCTGAAGGATCGGATCAACGATTTTTGTACTGCCCACGGTCTGGGTTATTTTCTCAGGCATTAACAAGGGCCGGATAGCAATTTACAGGCGGATAAACGTATGAAACTATTTTCAATCAAAAACTTCAAGAAGAAACTGGCCGGTGCCGCCATTATCGGGGTGCTGGGGATATTTTTAGGATGTGCGGCCGTGGGTCCGGACTATGTGAAACCGGAAACAGCAACACCGGAGCAATGGCTAAGTGAGCTTCGTGACGGCCTGCGTTCTCAGCCCATGGACCCCGGGACCCTGGCAAAATGGTGGCAGACCCTGGATGACCCGGCCTTGTCGGGCCTTATTAAGCAGGCCGTCACCGGCAACCTGGATCTTCGGGCCGCTGCCGCACGTCTGCAAGAGGCACGTGCCAGAAGGGGAATCAGCGCTGCCGACCGCTTTCCGACCATCGCTGCCACCGGCTCGGCAACAAAAAGCCGCTCCAGCGAATCCACCGGGCTCGGCACTGAACGCAACCTTTACAGCACCGGGTTCGATTCCAGCTGGGAAATCGACATTTTCGGCGGTGTCCGGCGGGCCATTGAAAAAGCTGATGCAAACACGGCGGCCAGCCAGGAAGATATGCACGATGTGCTGGTCAGCATGACGGCTGAAATCGCCCTGAACTATGTAGAGGTTCGATCCTATCAAACCCGTCTTTCCATTGCCCGGGCCAACCAGGATGCCCAGGCGGAAACGTTGCGCATGGTGCAAAACCGGTATGATGCCGGCCTGGCCGCGCAACTGGAGGTCGAGCAGGCCCGCTACAATCTGGAAAGCACCCGGGCGGAAATTCCCTCCCTGAACACCGGACTGGAGCAGGCCAAAAACCGCCTGGCCGTGCTCCTGGGCCGACAGCCGGGCACCCTTGCCCGGGAAGTGACTGACCCTGGTCCCATTCCGGTTACTCCCATGGAAATTGCCGTGGGAGTCCCGGCGGACACCCTGCGCCGGCGTCCGGATGTGCGCCAGGCCGAATGGGAGCTGGCCGCACAGACCGCCAGTATCGGGGTAGCCACAGCCGAATTGTACCCCAAGTTCAGCCTGTCAGGTTCCGTCGGCCTTGAGTCTTTGTCCAGCAGCGACCTTTTCAACACCGCCAGCCGTACCTTCAGCATCGGCCCCACTTTTTCCTGGCGTATTTTCGACGCCGGCCGGATCGGCCGACAAATCGAAGTTGAAACCGCCCTGCAGGAGCAGGCCCTGATCAAATACAAGGCCGCCATCCTGACGGCCCTGGAGGATGTGGAAAATGCCCTTGTGGCCTATGCCGACGAACAGATCCGCCGCGATGCCCTTGTACAGGCATCAAAGGCAGCCCGGCGGGCGGTGACCCAGGCCCGGAACCAGTATCGGGCAGGATTGACCGATTTCCAGAATGTACTGGACAGCCAGCGGTCGCTGCTCTCCTACCAGGACAAACTGGCCGTGAGTGACGGAACCGTCACCTCAAACCTCATCCGCCTTTACAAGGCCCTGGGTGGCGGCTGGCAGGGTATGGAGTGCACTAAACATGAAAGCGAGTAAAGAATACTGGCCCAGAGAACCAGTTTTTAAGGCAAAATAAAAACAACACAAGGAATGGAAATGAATCCTGATTCGAAATCAAAAATAATCATGAAACGGCTGCTGATATTTGTTCCAGTGATCATTGCAGTCGCGGTGGTGACCGTGATGGTCCGTAACCAGAAAGAACCCCGGAAGAAAGCCGCTGCCGAGGTGCCTCGGCAGGTGCGCACCATCCGCCTCGCGCCCGTGGAAGTGGTGCCCCGTGCCATCGGCTACGGGTATGCGGAGCCCGGCCAGGTGTGGCAGGTGGTTCCCGAAGTCAGCGGCAAGATCGTCGAAGTAAGTCCCGGGTTTAAAAAAGGCAATTTCGTCCGCAAAGGAGAGGTGCTGGTACGCATTGACCCCACCGATTACGAGTTGACCGTCAACCGCATGGCGATCAATATTGAAAGCCTTGACGCTCAACTGGACGAACTTGCGCGAAAGGAAAATAATTACCGCGCTTCTCTGAAAATCCAAAAGACGTTGCTGAATCTTAAACAAAAGGAGCTGGCCCGCAACCAGCAGGCCATGGAGACCAACTCCATCTCCAGCAGCGCCCTGGATCAATCGGTGATGAACTATCAAATCCAGCTGGCCCAGGTGCAGGAGATCGAAAATTCCATGGCCCTGATCCCCGCCTCCAGAAAGGCCCTTGAGGCAGACCTGAAATACGGCAGTGTTCAGCTCAAGGAAGCCCGGGTCAATCTTACGCGAACGGAAATCACAGCCCCCTTTGACTGCCGCATCACCGAAACCACCGCGGAGGCGGGGCAATACATCCGGCAGGGCAGTGCCATCGCCAGTGCAGACGGCATTGCCAGGGCGGAAATCAATGCCCGGATCTCCATGGAGGCCATGCGGAGGGTCGTTGGCGCCAGCGGCAAACCGCCGATCACGTCCACGGCAAAGACCATGGACCGGATTAAAATGGATGCCGTCAAAAAACATCTGGGGCTCACGGCCAGGGTGCGCCTGGTCAACAATCTCACCAAAGCCGTCTGGGATGCAGATTTCACCCGCACCGATGCCTCCCTGGATGCCCAGACCCGTACAGTGGGAATCATCGTTGCCGTGGATGACCCCTATGGCATCGTCATCTTCGGCCAGCGGCCGCCTCTGGTGCGCAACATGTTCTGCGAGGTTACGATCAGCGGGTGTCCCCTTACCGCGCAGATTGTGGTCCCGCGCTCGGCCCTCCACGACGGGCGCATCTATGTGGTGGATGGGGAGAACAGGCTCAGACGCAGGGAGGTCAGTGTGGCCTTCACCCAGTCCGATTTCGCCGTCATCCGCGACGGTTTGGCCGCCGGTGAACAGGTAGTCGTATCCGACGTGATGCCGGCAGTGGAAGGCATGCTGCTCGCCGCTCAGGAAGACGAAGAACTGAGCAGGCGACTTACGGCGCAAGCCGGCGGCCTGACGAGTATTCAATAGGGAGGTTTCACCATGATTCGTTTTTTTGCCAAACATCCCACGGCCGCCAATCTCCTGATGATCTTTTTCCTGGTGATTGGTGCCGTGAGTCTGCCCACCCTGCGGAGGGAAACCTTTCCCGATTTTTCAAAAGACAAGGTCCAGGTCAGTGTGGTTTACCCCGGTGCCACGGCCGAGGATGTGGAAGACGCCGTCTGCCGGCGCATCGAGGATGCCATCGACGGGATCAGTTATGTGAAGGAGGTCACCGCAGAGTCCAGGGAAAGCATGGGCTCCGTGACCGTGGAGATGCAGTCCGGCGGGGACATGGCAGCATTTTTGACGGACATCAAGACCGAAGTCGACGCCATCGGCGATTTTCCGGATCAGGCCGAGGACCCGGTGGTCAAGGAGCTCAACAGCACCGACCATGTGGTCTCCATTGCGGTGTCCGGCCCCATGGCCGATACAGACCTGAAAAACTACTGCGAAGATCTCAAGGACCGGCTCAAACAGGATGCCGGCGTTTCCCTGGTGACGGTCAGCGGCTTTTCCGAGCGCCAGATCCGCATTCAGATACCGGCCGACACCCTGATTCAATACGGAATTTCCTTAGACGACATCGCCGGCGTGATCGCCCGCCAGAGCGTGGACCTGCCCGCCGGGTCCATCGAAACCAGTGACCGGGACATCCTGATCCGCTTCACCGACGAACGTAAAACTCCCAGGGCCTTTGAAGACCTGGTGGTGCATGCCGGTGACAGCGGAGCGGAGATCCACCTGGGGGAGATCGCCAGTATCCGGGACCGGTTTGAACTGGACGAGGACAAATTCCTGTTCGACGGCCGGCGGGCCGGGTTGCTGGAGATCAGCAAAACCAAGGTGGAAGACACCCTCACGGTATACGATGCGGTACAGGCCTTTGTGGACCACGAGCAGGAGATCGTCCCTTCGGATGTGAAACTGACCCTGACCCAGGACATGTCCTCCATTGTCCGGGACCGGTTGCAGCTGCTTGTCAAAAACGGGCTGCAGGGACTGCTGCTGGTTTTTCTGACCATGTGGCTCTTTTTCAATATTCGCCTCTCTTTCTGGGTGACCATGGGGCTGCCGGTATCGTTTTTCGGTGCCTTTTTCCTCATGCCCCAGATCGATTACTCCCTGAACATGATCACCATGGTGGGCCTGCTCATCGCCCTGGGCCTGCTGATGGACGATGCCATTGTTTTATCCGAGAACGTGGCCAGCCACCTGGCCCGGGGGAAATCCGCCCTTTCTGCCGTCATCGACGGGGTGGGCGAGGTCAAAAACGGGGTCATCGCCTCCTTTACCACCACCATTTGCGTGTTCGGTCCCCTGGCCTTTCTCCAGGGCAACATGGGCAAAGTGCTCAAAGTGATGCCGGTGGTGTTGATCATGGTCATGGCGGTCAGCCTGATCGAGGCCTTCTGGATTCTGCCCAACCATCTGGCCCACTCCCTGGCCCGCCACAACCCCAATAAAAAGGGACGTTTTCGGAGGCTTTTTGACGGATTCATCGAAACGCTGCGGGAAAAAGTGCTGGGGCGCGTGGTGGATACGGCCGTCCGCTGGCGCTACCTGGTGGTGGGCACCACCGCAGCCGTGTTCATCCTGTCGGTGGGCATGATGGCGGCCGGCCACCTGAAGTTCAAAGCCTTTCCCGACGTGGACGGAGATGTGATCATGGGCCGCATCCTGCTGCCCCAGGGAACGCCTCTGGAACAAACCGAAGCCCTGGTGACCCGCCTCACTGATGCCATTGAAACGGTGGATGAGGAGTTTACCCCCCTCCAGCCAGACGGCCGGCACCTGGTGGAAAATGTGTCCATCCAGTTCAACGTCAACACGGAAGCATCGGAATCCGGCGCCCATGTGGCCACGGTGACCGTCGACCTGCTCTCCGCCGAAATCCGCAACGCCCTGGTGGACGATGTGATCAACCGCTGGCGGGAGCTTGCAGGCAGCGTACCGGACGTCATTTCCCTGAAATTCGGCGAGATGAGCATCGGGCCGGCAGGCAGGCCCATCGATATCCGCCTGCGCGGCCATGACCTTGAGCAGTTGAAAGCCGCTTCCCTGGAACTCCAGGCCTGGCTGGGGCAGTTCGAAGGTGTCTTTGACCTGTCCGACGATCTGCGGCCCGGCAAACCGGAGATCAGCATCCGGTTGCGCGAAGGGGTCAAGGGACTGGATCTGGATGCGCAAGGCGTGGCCTCCCAGCTGCGCAGCGCCTTCTACGGCCGTACGGCCAGTGAAATCCAGGTGGGCGGCGAATCCTATGAGATCGATGTCCGCCTGGACGATGCCGACCGCAACTCCCTGGCCGACCTGGCCTTATTTCACGTCACGCTGCCCGACGGCAAGCAGGCCCCCCTGGGATCGGTGGCCGAGATCACCGAAAGCCGCGGGTATGCCCGCATTGCCTCGGTGGACGGGATGCGCACGGTGACGATCCAGGGGGATGTGGATGCACGCATCACCAACACCAGCCAGATCATGACACGGCTCAAACATACGCTCATGCCCGAATTCAAGCACAGGTACCCGGATATCCGCACCAGCCTGGAAGGAGAGTCCAGGGAGTCGGCGGAAACCGGTTCATCCCTGGGCCGCGGTTTCCTGATCGGTCTGGTGGGCATCTTCATCCTGCTCAGCTTCCAGTTCCGCAGCTACATCGAGCCGGTGGTGGTCATGGTCGCCATTCCTTTTGCCTTTATCGGCGTCATCTGGGGACACATTATCATGGGTATGGACCTTTCCATGCCGGGCATGATGGGGGCCGTTTCCCTGGCCGGAATCGTGGTCAACGACTCCATTTTGCTGGTGGAGTTCATCAAGATTCATGTCAGAAACGGCATAGCCGTTGCCGAAGCGGCCCGTCGCGCCAGCAGGGAGCGCTTTCGCGCCGTGCTGCTGACGTCGTTGACCACCATCGCGGGTCTGCTCCCCCTGCTGTCCGAGCGCAGTACCCAGGCCCAGATCCTGATTCCGTTGGCGGTCAGCATCGTTTTCGGACTCATGGCCTCCACGGTGCTGGTGCTGATCGTGATTCCATCTTTGTATTCCATACTGGGGGATCTCGGTCTAACGTCGGTGAAAGCCGAAGGGTAACCCATCGGCTTTCACCTGGTTCTCACCTTGACCTGCCTGAAAGGAGGGTGGATCAGGGTCCGGGGTACTGCCTTCGACGGCATCGGCACAGCCGTATACATGATTTCTCTGTTCTGCCTGATTTCAGGAGCTTCCAGTCTGGTTGCCACCATGCGGACACCTGCGGCATGCTGACCGCCATAACCATTATTACGATTCTGCTGGGTATTTTCATGAGCCTGGGGCAAATCTTGAATTTTATAATAAGCGCTTCATATTTTTTCTTCAACTCGCTATTGTTTTTA
>JAOZSC010000118.1 GCA_029939875.1 Desulfobacterales bacterium | reverse complement strand
AAATACCGCCTGACTTGATGGCACCCCAGCTCGCTTTTTTTGTTGACACCGGTCCAGCCGGCCGGGTATTGATCTGGCTTGGGGAGTATTCCGTCCGCCGGATATCTCATAACATACCGGTTTTCGGAAAAACACGATACACCGACCCATTCCCATCGCTTTTATGAGAAAATCAGTTTCGAAATTTGAGTAAAGCGTTATAGGTTTCAATTCACCACCGATGACCGGAAAAATCATGCACCCTGACGTCCCACTGCTCCAGGTAGAGCAACTCAAGACGTATTTTTACACCTTTGAAGGTGTTGCCCGGGCCGTGGACGATGTTTCCTTTGAGCTGGGCAAGGGGGATGTGCTGGGGATTGTGGGCGAGTCCGGCTGCGGCAAAAGTGTGACCGCCCAGTCCATCATGCGGCTGATTCCCGAGCCGCCGGGCAGGATTGTTCACGGCAAGATTTTATTTGACGGGCAGGACATCGCCGGACTGGCCATCGAGCAGATGCGATCTATCCGGGGGAACCGCATCTCCATGATTTTCCAGGAGCCCATGTCATCACTCAACCCGGTATATACCATCGGTGATCAGATCTCCGAGATGTTTTTGCTTCATGAAAAAAGCTCCCGGCGCGAAAGCTGGCAGCGCTCCATTGAAATGCTCAAAAAGGTCCAGATTCCGGCTCCCGAGAAACGGGCGCATGAATACCCCCACCAGCTTTCCGGCGGCATGCGCCAACGCGCCATGATCGCCATGGCCCTGGCCTGCAACCCGGAAATTCTGATCGCCGATGAACCCACCACCGCCCTGGACGTCACCATCCAGGCCCAGATCCTGGATCTCATGCTGCAGCTCAAGCAAGACTTCGATACCGCGATTATGATGATTACCCACGATCTGGGAGTGATTGCCGAAATGGCCGAACGCATGGTGGTGATGTATGCCGGGAAAGTGGTGGAAGAGGGAAAAACCAGAGATATCTTTGAAGACCCCAAACATCCCTATACCCGGGGTCTGCTCAAGTCGATCCCCAGGCTCGGGGAGCGCGCCCTGCACGGGCGCCGGCGGCTCCAGGAAATATCCGGCATGGTCCCCAGCCTCTATGATCTGCCGGCTGGCTGCCGGTTTTACCCCCGCTGCCCCCAGGCGATGGAAACCTGCACCCGGAGTGTGCCCGGTCTGGTCGACGTGGGTGAATCCCACCGTGTGCGCTGTTACCTCTATTGAGTTTTTTTGAGGGAGTTTCGTGTGGAAGACCTGCTGACAGTCGATAATTTAAAAGTCCATTTCCCCATCAAAAAGGGCCTTTTTTCCAGGACCGCCGGTTTCGTTTACGCTGTGGACGGCGTTTCCTTTGCGTTGAAAAAAGGTGAATCCCTGGGGATAGTGGGAGAAAGCGGATGCGGCAAAACCACCACCGGTTTTGCCGTTTTGCGGTTAATCGAGCCCACCTCCGGCAGGGTGGTGTTTCGGGGAAAAGACATTTTCCGGATGACAAAATCCCAATTGCAGGCCCTGAAAAAGGATGTCCAGATTATTTTTCAGGACCCATACTCTTCGTTGAATCCCCGCATGGTCGTCAACCAGATTCTCAGGGATCCCATGGAGATTCACGGGGCCTACCCGGGCCGGGAAAGGGGGGAGCGGATTGCCTATCTGATGGAAAAAGTCGGTCTGACCCCTGAACAGGGAAGACGGTATCCCCACGAATTCAGCGGTGGGCAGCGGCAGCGCATCGGCATCGCCAGGGCGCTGGCACTGAATCCGGAGCTGATCATCGGTGATGAACCGGTTTCAGCCCTGGACGTATCCATCCAGGCCCAGATCATCAATCTGTTAATCGATTTGCAACAGGAGTTTGATCTGTCCTACATCCTGATTGCTCACGATCTGGCGGTGGTGGAACATATTTGCAATCATATCATCGTGATGTATCTGGGAAAAATCGTGGAAACCGCTTCTTACAAGGCCCTGTATTCGGACCCCAAACATCCCTATACCCGGGCGCTGCTTTCGGCCATCCCGGTGGCGCAACCTGGCGATGACCGCAAACGGATCATTTTGCAGGGGGATGTGCCCAGCCCCATCAATCCGCCGGCGGGCTGCGCATTTCATCCCCGCTGTGCGTTCCGTATGTCGCAGTGCGACCAGCAGGCTCCGGTGCTGAAAAATGTGGGTGACAACCACCACGTGGCCTGCTATCTATATTGAACGCTATAGTTGCGGTGGAAATCCGCTCCCACAGAGATTGCACCGATCCTTAAGTTAATGACATTAACCCGTAACCCAAAGGAGGTAACCCCATGAAAAAGCTTTTTCTTTCCCTGTTTGCCATCAGCCTTGTTACCGTTTTTGCCATGGCCGGTCCCGTGCTGGCTGCCTCGGCCCTTGTGGTGGCCCAGGATACGCCCCCACGTATGATGAATCCCCATGGGGATGATTCCGATGCCGGGTTGCAGTACATGGCCAATTTTTTTGACGGCCTGCTGCAGCGCAAAGGATCCGGGGGCACGCTTGAACCCGCCCTGGCCGTTCGCTGGGAGCATCCGGATCTGTTGACCTGGAAATTTTACCTGCGCAAAGGCGTCAAGTTTCACAACGGCAACTCTTTTACCGCCGCTGACGTCAAGTTTACCTTCGAACGCCTTGGTGACCCGGAAGTGTCCGAATTTATCAACACCGGCAAGTCCATTGATTCCATCGATATTATCGATGATTATACGGTGGCCATTAAAACCAAGACGCCGATCCCCTGGTTTGCCAACAACATGCACCAGATTTTCATCATGGACAAAGAGTCCACTGAATCCCGGGACTCGGGAGATGTGATGGTCAAGCCCATCGGGACCGGTGCTTACAAACTGACCGAATGGGTCAAGGGGTCCTACATCCGTATGGAGGCCAATGAAGATTACTGGGAAGGCGCGCCACCCATCAAGAAGGTGGAGATCCGCCCCATCAGGGAGTCCTCGACCCGCTTTGCTGCCCTGGTTTCCGGACAGGTTGACATCGTCACCGGGGTGCCGGTGGAGCTTTATGACAAGATCCTGAAGAATCCGAAATTGCACGTGGTCAGCCGGCCGGCCCGGCGTTCTATTTTTCTGGCATTGGGCAACAAACCGGGAACGCCCATGGCGGACATCCGCGTTCGCAAGGCCATGTACATGGCCATCAACGAAAATGAGATTATCGAAAAAATCATGCGTGGACATGCCGCCCCGGCAGCCCAGGTTCCGGATCCGCCCACTATCGGCTACAATGCCGGTATCAAACGATTGCCCTATGATCCCCAGGCCGCTAAAAAACTGCTCAAGCAAGCCGGGTATGCCAACGGATTTGACATCACCCTCACCGGTCCCAATGACCGCTATGTCCAGGACGCCAAGATCGCTGAGGCCGTGGCCCGTTACCTGGCCAAGGTGGGCATCAATGCCAAGCTGGACGTAAAACCCAAGTCCATCTTTTTTCCCGAGGTGACTTCCGGCAAGCTGGAATTTTACCTTATCGGCTGGTTTGACGGCACCTTTGACATGGGCCGCACGTATTTTAAATTGGCCCATAGCCGGGACGAGAAAATCGGCTTCGGCAAATTTAACGGCACGGCTTACAACAACGCTGCCCTTGACAAACTGTTGGAATCCACCGCCGACATGGTGGATGTGCAGCAGCGCAAAAAAACGCTGCAACAGCTCAACAAGATGGCCATGGTGGACCAGATCGTCTGGATTCCCCTGCACTACCAGGAGGATCTGTACGCCACGCAGAAAGGCCGGGGAATCCAGTTCCAGCCCCGCCCGGACCGTTGGATGGTCTACAAGGAAATTGGATTCAAATAAAATTCTGGATTGAAGCAGCATACGGTCCGCGGTCGGTTATCCCGGCCGGACACGCTGGACGGCTGGCCGCGGATTCATTTTGCAAAATCAGGTACGCGTAACTTTGTTGCGGGCAATTTTTATGGTCACCTACATTGCAAGAAGACTGATGCAGGCGGTGGTGGTGCTGTTGGCCGTATCGACGATCTGCTTTGTTATCTTCCGTTACATGGGCGATCCGGTGATCACCATGGCCGGCAGATACGCCACCCTTCAGGAGATTGAGGAGGTGCGCCGGGCCTTCGGGCTGGACCAGCCCATGTACGTCCAGTACGGCCGGTTTATCTGGAACGTCCTGCACGGCAATTTCGGCAAATCCTACGTGACCCGGGTGCCGGCCCTGGGGCTCATCCTGGAACGGTTTCCCGCTACCTTCGAGCTGGCCTCGGTGGCGGTGGTGATGGCCTTTTGTCTCGGGGTGGGCCTGGGGGTTCTGGTGTCCTTAAAACCTTACGCCTTTCGCAATCGCCTGATTATGGCCGGCTCCCTAGGCGGCATTTCCATCCCGACGTTTCTGATGGGCATTTTACTGATCATGGTGTTTAGCGTTTACCTGGGCATTTTGCCGCCCTTCGGCCGGGGCGAAACGGTGCGAGTGGGTTTCTGGCGCACCGGGCTGCTGACCATCGACGGGCTCAAGCATCTGATCCTGCCGGCCGCCACCCTGGCGATGTACCAGCTGGCCGTGCTGCTGCGCCTGACCCGGGCCGGCATGCGGGAGGTGATGACCGAAGAATACATCAAGACCGCCTGGGCCAAGGGCCTGTCGCCTAGAAAGGTGATCTTCAAACATGCCCTGCGAAATGTCCTGATTCCGGTAATCACCATCACGGGTCTGCAGTTCGGGGAACTGATCGCCTTTGCCATTATTACGGAAACGATTTTTCAATGGCCGGGAATGGGCAACCTGCTGCTGAGCTCCTTTTATGAAAACGATCAGCCGGTGATTGTTACCTACATCATGATGGCCGCCCTGATCATCATCACGCTGAATATGATCGTGGATATTCTTTACGCCCTGATCAACCCGAAGATACGCTATGGCTGAACACCGTATTAAATCCAGGATGCTTTACAGCTATCTGCACGATCCATCCGCCGTGGCAGGCAGCATTATCCTGTTGCTGTTCATCCTGGCGGCGCTGCTGGCCCCCTGGATCACCCCCCAGGATCCCTATGACCTGGAGAAAGTCAGCCTGGAGCACTTTTTAATCCCACCGGTCTGGATGGAAGGCGGGGTGTCGCCTTATTTGCTGGGCACCGATGACCAGGGCCGCGGTATTTTGAGCACCATTATTTACGGCTGCCGCACGTCGCTCATTGTGGGCTTCGGGGTTGTGCTCATCGCCGGCTCTTTCGGCATTCTCATCGGCCTGCTGGCCGGCTATTACGGCGGATGGCTGGATGTCGTCACCATGCGCCTGGCCGACACTTTTTTTTCTTTTTCCACTACCCTGATGGCGTTTTTATTCCTGGGCATCTTCGGCGGTGCCAGCATCTTTGTCGTCATCATCGCCATCTGCCTGCCGGACTGGGTCCGTTATGCCCGCACCATGCGCGGCTCTGTTCTGGAAATCAAAGAGGAAGCCTATATTCTGGCGGCCAGGGCCACCGGGGCCAAGGATTTCCGACTGCTCGTCCGGCATCTGCTGCCCAATGCCATCCCACCGATTTTTGTGGTGGTGGCGGTGGACCTGGCTGTGGTCATTATGCTGGAAGCCACCTTGAGTTTTCTGGGCGTCGGGGTTCCCCTGACCGAACCATCGCTGGGGATGATGATTTCCATCGGGAAAAATTATATATATGCCGGTATGTGGTGGATGATCGTCTTTCCGGGGGCGGCCCTGGTGCTTTTGGTGGTGGGCATCAATCTTTTTGCCGACTGGCTCAGAGAAGAGCTTAACCCCAAGATCGAAAGAAAGCTTAGTTCTTTCTAAACCCTCCACCTATGGTGGAGGACTGGAGAGGTTGTACCAATCCGGGGACAAGCGATAACTTTAGGCACAAGGCACTTATTGCCCCACGGTGAACGACAATTCTGCGGAGGCCTTACTTTCCTGCGATCCCCTAACGCTGGTGACGACAAAATAATATGTTTTGCCGGGAAGCAGGCCTGAAATTTCAACCCGATTGGTGGTGACCGTCAGTTTCTTTGCGCTATGCGGTACGACCCCCGGTGAATCGCTCCAGTAAACACGATAGGCGGTGGTATCCGGAACCGGGTCCCAGGTCAATGTCACCGGCGCCGCTGCCGGCCGGACAGGCGCGGATGTTTTAGGTGGCGAGGTTGCCGGGGCAGTGTTGGTGGTGGATGGCACAGCGGGTTTGGTCGTCCGGGAAACCGCGGGTGCTTTTGAAAATATTACCCGGATGCCGTCCGGATCCTGCGCCAGGTTGTAAGGCCGGTCAGCTTTCAGGGTAATAAAAAGCTGGGCCGTGGTGGTGGTGCCGGCTACAATTTCCCGGACCTCAATCCAGTTAATGATGGCATTGTCCGGGGGACGGTAGGTTTTTGGGGCGATCTGCAGGTCGCAATCGGCAAAGGCAATCAAGACCCCTGCTGGAGCCGTCTGCCGGGTGGCGGTATAGGCCGGTACCGGGCTTGCTTTAATGATCAGCACCAGTGCCGCTGGGTTTTCATTGATCGCAAGTTCCGTGATGTGGTGTGCGGCCGGAGGCAATAGCCCTGGATCAGAGGTGGAGGCACATCCGGCAAGTCCCATCAGCAGGCCTGCCAGGGCAATGGCCTGCAAGCTTGTTGTCAGCAGGCGGCGCATCTTGGTAAAACTCCTGAAAGCAGGATCGTGAAATGCCGCCGAAGCGGCCCGTTGAGTGAAAAGGCACTTCAACCTGAATTGTGGACAATCAGATGCGAGCTTCTCTTCGCCGGTCTTAGCCATTGGTTTCCAGGCAGCGCATGACGGCACCAATGACGGCTTCCTCCGCGCATTGGATGCTCATTTTTCCGATGTTGATGATCATATCGTAGTTGTGAGGATTGGCAATGTTGGCGTTAAAAGAGCGCCGGACAAATGCGCTGCGCCTGGATTCCCTGGCGATGATCCGTCGCCGGGCGGCATCTGCTGAAACATCGTGGCTGCGGACGATATTTTGAATCCTTATCTCCAGCGGAGCCACGACCCGCACACTGAAGCGCCCCTCCGGCGGCAGGATGAAATTGGCCCCCCGGCCCACGATGACCGCCCGCCCATGGCCGCCGATGCTGCCGATCACCTCGAAAAGATGTTCCAGGTACAGGTCGGGATGGATATACTGGTCTTCGATCAGCGAGGAGATAAAATCTTTAATGCCTGCCAGCCGCTCTTTTTCAATGGTTTCAATGACCGCGCTTCTGGTTTTGGTGTTCTTGGCGATTTGCTCGATGATTTCCCGGTTGAAAAGATCGAATCCCAGTCGGTCTGCTATTTTGCGGGCCAACAGGCTGCCCCCGGCGCCGGGTTCAAGGCTTACCGTTATCACGGGAAGTCTGGCTTCAGTCTCTCCAGTGCTGTGATCATATAAGGTTTTCCATCTCTGAATTTGTTCTTTTATCAACTGCTCGACGGGTATTTTTTTTTCGGTCATGGGTGCTTCCTGTTTTTCTGAAAAAATCAA
>JAOZSC010000117.1 GCA_029939875.1 Desulfobacterales bacterium | reverse complement strand
ACGGACGCGGGTGATGGAAAAAAGGCTTTATGCGGGGTAATATTTGGGCTAAGGTAATAAAAAAGATGGTCTCGTAAAAAGTCCGAAAAGTACCAATTTTTGAATTTCGCACTTAATGATTTCAATAGGTTATGAGATCAAAATTTGAGAATTTTGATTTTTTACGGTATTGTCAAAAAAGAAGGTCGAATATCGATCTTGTTGATTCAGAAAAGGAGGGCTGATGGAAAATATTCTGGTTACGGGCGGATGCGGTTTTATCGGAACCAACTTCATCCGTTACTTGCTGTTGGATTCGGATTTTACCGGGCGTATCATCAACCTGGACAGCCTGACCTATGCCGGCAATGCTGAAAATTTTGCCGACCTGGCAACGAGCAAATCCGATCGATACATTTTTATCCAGGCCGATATCTGTGATGCCAAGGCCGTGGAAAGGGCTTTTGAAACCTATGGCATTGATGCCGTCTGTCATTTTGCCGCCGAATCCCATGTGGACCGCTCAATCGTGGCGCCGGGTGCTTTTATTCAAAGCAACATCAACGGCACCTTCAACCTGCTGGAGATCGCCCGCCGCCATGCAGATCGGCTGGTGCTTTTCCATCATGTGAGCACTGACGAGGTGTACGGGTCGCTGGGACCGGAGGGATTGTTTACGGAACAAAGCCCATACCGGCCTAACAGCCCCTACGCGGCTTCCAAAGCGGCCTCGGATCATCTCGTCCGGGCTTACGGCAAAACCTACGGATTGCCGGTGACGATCTCCAATTGTTCCAACAACTATGGGCCCTATCAGTTTCCGGAAAAACTGATCCCCCTGATGATTTTAAATGCCCTGGATGGCAAACCCTTGCCGGTATATGGAGACGGCGGCAATGTCCGGGACTGGTTGTTTGTAACCGATCACTGCCGGGCCGTCTGGGAAATAATGAAACGGGGCACACGCGGTTGGATGTACAATATTAGCGGGCGCTGTGAAATGACCAATCTTGACACAGTGAAAATGATTTGTGATTTGCTTGACGAGATGGTTCCCGGATCCGACGCCAATTCCCGGCGGGATTTAATTGCGTTTGTCCGGGATCGACCCGGTCATGACTTGCGATATGCCATCGACTGCAGCAAACTGGAAAATGAACTGGGATGGACTCCCCGGGAGTCTTTTGAAACCGGGTTGAAAAAAACCATCCAGTGGTACCTGGATCATCCGCAGTGGGTCAGAAGCGTTGAAACCGGAGAATATCGCAAGTGGATTGAGCGGCACTATAAAGAATGACTAATGACGATTGATGAATGTCTAAGGATGGAATCGCTTCGATCTGTTTTTCTATACGAAATTAAACGACAGAATACCTTAATGCGACATTTTTCATTATAATATTCCGGCTTATTCGGGTGAGGTTATTAATATGCGGCACGCTAAAGACTACATTATTTTCCCCCTGGATGTCGCTTCAGAAGATGAGGCCAGGCGTTATGTTGAACTGCTGGCCGATCACGTGGGGCTGTTCAAGGTCGGCCTCGAGCTGTTTATCCGCTGCGGAGTGCAGGTCGTGCAGCTTATCAACTCGGCCGGGCCGGCCGGGGTCTTTCTGGATCTGAAACTGCATGATATCCCGGTCACCGTGTTTCGGGCGATGGCGGGTGTCGTCGACTTCGGGATCCAGTTTGCCACCGTTCATTGCGGTGAAACGCCAAAAATGCTGGAAGCTGCGGTTGCCGGCAGCCGGGGGAAAGTCGGCATCCTGGGGGTTACGGTGCTGACCAGCGTTTGTGCAGAAGATATTCGGACTGCCGGATATCGTTCCGATTTTTATACGGATTTGTCCGCACTCGTTTTAAAAAGGGCCCAAATGGCTCAAACGGCCGGATGCGCCGGTGTGGTTTGTTCCGGGCTGGAAGCCGTGAAAATCAAAGAACATCTGGGAAGTGAGTTTGTCACTGTCACGCCGGGAATCCGGCCCTTATGGGCAGCCGGGAAAAAAGATGATCAGCAGCGGATTGCAACCCCGGCCGGAGCCGTGGAAAATGGATCAGATTACCTGGTGATCGGTAGACCGATCCGGGATGCCGCTGATCCCCGGAGGGCAGCACAACGGGTGGCCGACGAGATTGAAGCGGTCATTTAAAAAATATTGAAAACCCGGTAGACGGCGAGACCCAGGATGACGGCCGCCAGCAGAAATACAAAAATGAGTTGATCGGAACTGAATTTTTTCATAGTTAATCAGTGGGGGATACCCCTGTAAATAATTTACTTCATAGGTTGCACCCATGGATTCGCAAACGCCTCGAAATACAACTTCCAGGCCAGACTTTAACTTTTATCATCATCCAGCCCAAAGGCGCTGTGCAGCACCCTGATGGCCAATTCGGTGTACTTTTCCTCCACAATGCAGGAGATCCGGATCTCCGAGGTGCTGATCATCATTATGTTGATGTTTTCCCGGGCGAGAGTGGAAAACATTGTGGAGGCCACCCCCGAGTGATCCTTCATGCCGACGCCGATTACCGATACCTTGGCGATGTTCTCATCGCCGAATACATCTTCAGCACCAATTTGCTGCGCTATTTTCTGCTGGATTTCAAAGGCCCGCTTAAAATCATTTTTTGGTACCGTGAACGTCAGGTCGGTTTGTCCTTCAGCCCTCGTGTTTTGAATGATCATGTCCACCACAATCCCGGCTTTGGTGATGGGTGTAAATATTTTCGCGGCGATTCCAGGCTGGTCCGGTACCTTCTTCAACGTGATGCGGGCCTGGTTTTTATCGTGGGTGACGCCCGAGACCACCAGGCGTTCCATACCTGAATTTTCATTGACGACCATGGTTCCCTCCTCTTCACTGAACGACGACCGGACGTGCACCGGGATATTGTATTTTTTGGCAAACCCCACCGATCGGATTTGCAGCACCCTGGCGCCCAGGCTGGCCATGTTCAGCATTTCTTCGTATGAAATGACCGAAAGTTTGCGTGCTTTTTCACAGATATTGGGATCGGCCGTATAAATACCGTCCACATCGGTATAGATTTCACAAACATCGGCTTTGAGCGCGGCGGCAATGGCCACCGCGGAGGTGTCGGATCCGCCCCTTCCGAGGGTGGTGATATTGCCCCGTTCATCGCATCCCTGGAATCCGGCTACCACCACAATATTTCTGTCGGCCAGCAGCTGTTGGATCCACCCGGCTTTAATATCCATAATACGGGCATTGCCGAAGCATTGATTGGTAATGACTTCCACCTGGTGCCCGAGAAGAGACTGGGCGGGATACTGCATGGATTTCAAAACCATGGCCAGCAGGGCGGACGTGGTTTGCTCTCCAGTGGCCAGCAGTACATCCAGTTCACGTTTGTCCGGCGATTCGGCGGCAGTGTAGGCCATTTCGATCAGGCTGTCGGTAATCCCTGCCATGGCCGACAGGACAACGATCACATTGTGTCCCTGGTCATAGGTTTTGGCCACTCGCTTGGCAACGAGGCGAATACGCCTGAGATCCGCCACCGACGTTCCTCCGTATTTTTGTACGATTAGACTCATGCTTCCTCAACAGGATGGTTTGTATTTGATTCCACGGGTTAATCTATTTTGCTGTTGTAGGGCTTTTAGCAAATTTACGGTCGCATGTCCACCGGCAATCATACGGATGCGTCGGATTTCATCATCCACGATTTCAAGGGTCAGGCCCAGGTGGTCATCGGGCAGTGACTCGAATAGTCGGTCCGCCCATTCAACGGCAACCACGGCCTCCCGATGCAGCACCTCGTCGAGGCCGATATCTTCAAAATCGGCGGCATAATTCAAACGATACAGGTCGACGTGGATCAAAGGCCGGCGGCCGGGAAACTCGTGGATCAAAGTGTAGGTCGGGCTGGTGATGTAATATTTTTTCGGGACACCGAGCCCGGTGGCCAGACCCTGAACAAAAGCGGTTTTCCCGCTTCCCAGCTCTCCGGTCAGTGCGATGATCAGCGGGTGATGGATCTCTGCTCCGAGTTGCTGCCCCAGTTTCCGGGTTTCGCTGACACTGCGGGTTGTGATGTCGATTTTTTGACTGGCCATAGCCAACAGTTGATAATTTAGCGATGGGAATCGCATACAATTTTTTTAATTTCTCCGGGCATGGCCTGCAGGATCTCGCCGGCAAGATAACCATAGGGTCCCATGGCGGCCGCCAGACTGTCGGCCGTCGCACCGTGAAGATAGACACCTGCCAGCGCGGCACATCCGGCCGTCAGCCCCTGAGCGACCAGACCGGCGATGAACCCGGTCAGCACGTCGCCCATGCCGGCCGACGCCATCCCGGCATTGCCGGTGGGATTGATAAAAATCCTGCCGTCGGGGCGGGCGATAACCGTGCGGGAACCTTTGAGAACCAGGTAAACATTGAATTCGGTGGCAAAATTGCGGGCGCAGCCGATTCGATCCTGCTGGATCACTTCGGTCCGGGTATCCAACAGGCGGGCCATTTCACCGGGATGAGGGGTTAAAATGACCGGAACGCAAGCCTTTTTAAGAAGGCGGGTATGGCCGGCCAGGGCGTTGATGCCGTCGGCATCCACCACCAGGGAAATGGGGCTGTGCTCGATGATGCGGCGAACGAGGCGCTGGATGCCAGCGGTCTGACCGAGTCCCGGGCCAAGGGCCATGCATTTTTTACCGGCCATCTGTTTTTCGATGGCGTCAAAAGCGGATTCTGCAATTATTCCCTGCTGATCCTCGGGCAGCGAGGTGGTCATAACTTCCATTGCCCGTGTTGCCACCACTGTGTTTGCACTGGCCCCGCTTGCCAGGGTTACCAGCCCGGCTCCGGCCCGCAAGGCGGCAGTGGCGGTCATGGCGGCCGCACCGGTTTTGTCGCGTGAGCCGGCGACCACCAGCAGATGACCGGTGATGCCTTTGTGGATATCGTCTGCCCGCGGCGGCAGGCAGGATCTGACCCGCCGGGGGGTCACCAGGAATTGCCGGGGATCCACGCTTTGGACAATGTGAGGGGGAATCCCGATATCGATGACTTCAAGATTTCCGGTCCAGTGGGCCCCTGGATAAACCATGTGCCCGGTTTTGGCGAATCCGAAGGTTGCCGTTGTCTGGGCCCGGATGCATGCGCCGCAGACCTGCCCGGTGTCTGAATCCAGCCCTGAAGCAATGTCGACAGCCAGCACCGGCCGGTGCCGGGAATTGATAAAGTCGATGACGGTTTTAAAGTATCCTTTGACCGTTGATTTTAATCCGGTTCCCAGTATGGCGTCCACCCAGATTTCGATTTCGGTCATGGCCTCCTTATGCCGGTTAAACGCATCTTCATCCGGAAGTTCAATTGTCGGGACCGCTATCGGTTTGAGCAATTCCAGATTGGCGGCGGCATCGCCTGTGACCCGGCGGCTGTCGGACAGCAGATACACCGATACCCGGATGCCCCGCTGGCTCAGAC
This sequence comes from Desulfobacterales bacterium, assembly GCA_029939875.1. Lineage (GTDB taxonomy): Bacteria > Desulfobacterota > Desulfobacteria > Desulfobacterales > JAFDCJ01 > JAFDCJ01. The sequence continues at coordinate 2,053 of JAOZSC010000117.1, read as the reverse complement.
CGCGGGCGATCACAAAACCGTCACCGCCATTATTGCCGCAGCCGGCAATTACGCCCACCCGCTTGTTCTTGATATCCGAAAATTGTTCCAGCAAAATTCGGGTTGCCCCGCGCCCCGCATTTTCCATCAATACCCTTCCGGGAAGACCGAAAGATTCAATGGTGCGCTGGTCCATCTCCTGTATTTCACCGGCTGTTACCAGTATCATTTGTTTGCCATGTTGTTTGGAGTTTATAACATCCGTATCAATGCTGCCATTTCCTCCACGGCCGCTCGCATCCCCGTCAGCAGAGCCCTGGACACAATGCTGTGGCCGATGCCGAACTCGTCAATTTCATCGATGCCTTTAAAAGCCTTGACGGTTTTATAGCACAATCCTCGGCCGAGCTGGACACTGAATTTCAGCCGGTGAGCGAGCTTAACGGCATCTATGATTTTCGAAAAGGCCTGATTCCTTTTTTGAGCCGTTTTGGCGTCGCAGTATATACCGGCATGGATTTGCACCATGGCAGCCCCGCTTCGGTGGGCCAGTTTGATATGCTCGGGATCCGTATCCACCAGCAGTCCGGTCGGGATACCGCTGTTTTGCAAGGTGGTCACTGTTTCTGCAATGTCGTTCTGGTGCACAATGAGATCCAGACCCCCGTCATTGGAAAACTCTTCGCGCTTTTCCGGCACCAGGGTAACCAGATCAGGTTTGATATCCAGGGCGACGCCCACCATCTCCGAGGTGGATGCCATCTCCAGGATCAGTTTGGTCTGCACCACGCTGCGCAAAATACGGACATCCCGGTCCTGGATGTGGCGGCGATCTTTGCGCAGGTGGACTGTGATGCCGTCGGTGCCGGCCAGTTCGGCCAAAATGGCGGCCGCAACGGGGTCTGGAAACTGGCTTTTACGGGACCTTCGCAAAGTCGCCACCTGGTCAATTTTGACTGTTAATCCTGCCATCCGTAAATTCTCCTTGCCGAAACTGATTGGTTCCAGGTTCAGAGTTCAAGGTTCAAAGGTTACACCCACTCACTGTCTGCCTCAACGTTGCAACATTAAGGTCTATTTAAGACGCTCGATTACTTTCAACAGTTCTTGACTTTTTTTTTCCATTGCACGGGCATCTTGGTCTGATGTTTCATGGTCATAACCGAATAGATGCAAAATACCGTGCACCAGAAGTTCATCGAATCTTGTTTCAGGTGAGATACCGGCATTTGCAGCTTCCCGGGCAGCAGTATCCATCGAGACCACGACATCTCCCAGCAGTTGGGGGCTTACGTGTGAAAACTCACCGTCTCGCATGGCAAACGCGATTACGTTTGTAGGCCCCCGGCGCTGGAGATATTGACGGTTCAGCTCTTCTATCCGGGAGTCATCCACGATCAGGATGGAGATTTCTCCCTCAGGACAGTCCAAGGCGTTTAAGATGACCCGAACCGTTTGGCGTATCCTCTTCAGCAAGATCCGGTGCCTGCTTTGCCTGTTGTCTATCAGAACCTCCATTTTTGGCTCTTCCTTTGCCGTTTTTAACGGCCAGCGGGCGCTTTTCAGTATATTCGATCCGATGGTGATGGATTCCGTATAACAACTTGTTGAAGCTCTTGGCAATATTGTGCAGATCTTTTAGCGTCAATTCGCATTCGTCCAGCTGGCCATCGGAAAATATCTGGTTGATCAGGTTCTGGACGAGGCCTTGAATCCTGGAAGGTGTCGGATTGTCAAGGGTTCGCGATGCCGCTTCTACCACATCGGCCAGCATGACGAGACCGGCTTCACGGGTCTGGGGTTTGGGGCCGGGGTATCTGAAATCGTCAATGTTGACGTTTTCCTCCCCTTTGCGTTGTCTGGCTTTTTCGTAAAAGTATTTGATGAGGCTGGTGCCATGATGCTGTTCGATGGTGTCGATGATAACCGATCCGAGTTTATTTTCCCGGGCGATTTCCACACCATTTTTAATGTGGGCGATTAAAATCAGACCCGACATGGATGGTGCCAGTTTGTCATGTTTGTTGCGGCCGTTTTGCTGGTTTTCGATAAAGTACAGCGGCTTTTTAATTTT